>NZ_JANSIB010000114.1:0-8707 GCF_047461895.1 Synechococcus sp. R55.8
TAAGTGGCAGTCAAAAAGGGCCTGGGACAGACCAGACCCTCTGTATTGAAAGTTGAAGTTAACAAGATTCAAGCCGAATATCAGGCCGGCTCCGCCAGATTGATCGTCGGGTTGCGGTCGAAGAAGCCCCAAGGTATCAGCTTAAAGCCCGTTCTGTGTACAGGCATCACCGGCCAATCCTCTGGGCGCGGCACATGGGAAACGCCCAAGGAATACCAAACCACCAGATCCTCCCCTTCTAGAGGTTGGTCGTCGCTCACCCACTTCGGCAATCCTTCTCCAGGCCCGCTTTGGTTGGGATAAGGGCCAGCAGCATACAGTTCGCCGGGCTGGTAGTGGGTAGCCCAGAAGTGGTGGGTGGCAAATCCGGCCCGCTCCCGCACGTTGGATCCCTCGACCGGCAGGAACATGGCATTGGGGCCGGGCATGAGGGCGTAGCCGGTAGGAGCGCCGAGGGCGTTGGTCTTGCTGCTGGAGACGATGACCCACTTACGGCTGCTGGCCATGTTCAAGTCCCGTACGGCCTCTTTTTCGCTGAGCAAATGCTTCTCCTCCATGATGAAGGCGTTGCCTGCCGGGTTGTCGGGGCTTTGGGGCAGGGGCTTGAGGTTCATCTCCATAACGGCATTGTCGGTGCCATCCACATCCATATCCAGCCGGAAGCTGAAGTAGTGCTGGTGGTTGGTACCGCCCACATTGGGTGCCATCAGGGGGGCAAAGGGATCCGCGTCAGCAGTCGTCACAGCATCTGTACCCTTGGCCAAGACGATTCCGGTCAGATCTGCCTGCACTTCAAAGGTGCCATCCTGGTGAAACACCCAGCTAATGCCGTAGTCGTAATTGCCGATGGCGGCGGTCATGGTCATGACCAACTCACGGCTGCGGCGCACATCGTTGCGCTTTGTGTTGTACTCGTAGTGCTTCCAGAGCATGCCGTTATCCCGCTCGTAGAGGCCAATCACCCCCGGCATCACGTAGGGCTCCCCATCGTTGTCGGCAAAGACGGCATCCAGCAACAGGCCGTTCTCCGGTACCTCCTTGCCCAGCTCCATGGTGTTGGCGAGCAAGCCAAAGTTGTATTCCCCCACATCAAAGGCGTTGCGGAAATACCAGGTTTCATCGGGATCCCCGTAGGGCACCACCATCTCCGAGAGGCTCACCCGGTAGAACACAGGCCGTTCTTCTTCTCCCTCTTGGTAGCGAGCAGTGTAGAGCACCAATCCCTCGCGCGGGTGCATCAGGTAGCGGAACTTCCAGCCTTGCCAGGTGATCTCGTTACCCTTGATGTCGTAGCTGGCGCCCTCGGGGTGGGTAATTTTTAGAGGTTTGGGGGCGGGGCGAACGCTGCCCAGAGAAGCGAGGTCGTAGTCAAAGCTCTCTTTGGAGAAGGCCACAAGGGTGTCATCGTCGATCAGCTTTGAGACTTTTCCCGTGTTCAGGTTCACAGTGGCCAAAACCCCTTCAATGGGGGCACCGTAGTAGTTCCAGTTGTCGCCTTTGTAGTAGGAAATGCCGCGACAGAAGCGATTTCCGGAGGCTTTTTCCTCTTCGCTCAAGTTGCCCGGCGCCCAACAATCCACAGCCACGCGGTCGAAATCGGTGATCCCCCGCTTGCGCATTGCCTCTTGCCAGCCGGGATCCGCCTTCACCACTTCTGCGGCCAACCCAAACTCGCTGCTCACCATCGCCGGTTGCACACCGGTCACTTCCGTCCAGCTAACCAGCTTGTTTTCCATCAGGTCGACAATGGCTTCGTGGGTGCGGTTGGCCTTCGGTTCGTAAACGATGGCAAAAGCTTCTCGGCGAAAGGGATCCCCCGGCTGAAAGCTGAGCACCTCGGCTTTGTCGGGCTCCCGCAGATCGATCAGCACAAAGGTGGCATCCTCGGCCAAGTTCTCGGCCTTGCGGATAACGCTGGCCGTCATTTTAATTTCCTCGGCAGTCAGGGGATCCAGCGGGTGAGAGGCCTTGGGGGATCCCGGCGAACTGGCGATGGTCAGAGCTACAATACCGACGCCAAATACAACTGTGATAACCAATATCTTTAGCCAACGTGGCCACTGCCGCCCAATGTTCAACATGGATAAACCCCCTTTTGGGTATGCGGATGGGGTGAGGATTGCCGGCCAAGCCCACCCCTCTAAAGTGGCCTCATTCAAGCATATGGACGGGGTTACAAGTGCATCCAACGCTACCAAGTCCGCTGCCGGCCTCTGCCTTATCCCATAAAAAACCCCACGCCAAAGGCATGGGGAGAATGCATGACGGGAATCCGGCTCTCCTACACCCTGAGGTCAAAAAGCCCTGAATAGGTGGCAACAGCCCTCATCCCGCTTCAAACCGGAGTTGTTCGGGATCCACATAATAGCAGCGGGCATTGTCAGCACAGATCAACGCCCAGCCATTTTGGTCAGCCTCGACCAAAGTATACTCAGACTGGGGGATGAAGTGGCCTTGGTGGTTTCGGGTATCGCTCTTAACCCAAACGGTCTGACGGTTCATCTTAAAGTTCCTCCCATCTGCAGTCAAAGGGGTCAAAAAAGTGAGGTTGGAAAACGGGACTCGATTCAGTGGCTATGGAAGCGGCGGCAGTGCAACACCACTGCAATATAAATATAATGAAGTGCAGCCACCGCCGAGCTAAGCATCTCGCGCCAGCCCGGAGTTCAATCTCATCAATCAACTGAGGCCGGGGAAGAGAAGCGACGAGAGCTAACCCCTATCGATAAATGGATCCCATATTGCTATTGGGTACAAGAAGTTTAGCACCAACTCCATGAGAACATCGCTAAGAGTTGTAGATTAAAATAAAAAGCTCTAGATTTTCCTAAAGTCTTGTTGCAAAACAAGGAATAGGGTCACTTAATCTTCTTCAAAGAGCCAGTTGTAAATCTTGCTCAAGTGGGGCCAAGCAGGACGGCGGTTCCCTCCCTCCTTCAGGTTGGATTTGACACCCTCAATCTGCTCGGGATCCCGTGCCAAGATTTGCTTAATGGCCTCCACCTGCTGGCGTACCCCGGTTTTTTTCAGCTCCAGCATGGCTAGGGTCAGATTCACACGGGGCTGGGCATCCACCGGATCCAACTTCACAGCAGTCTGGGCGGCCTTCAGAGCTTTTTCCGCCTGCCCCTCCAGAAGGTAGAGCCAGGACAAGCACGTCCAAGCCGCCGCCGCCTTTGGGGATCCCTTACAGATTGACTCAAAAGAGGGAATTAACGTCTTGGCTGCTTCCCCGGATTCATAGCGCCGAATCCCTTCCTGAAACAATTCTTCAATTTTTTGGCTCATCTCCCCCAACCCAGCACATCAACCTATTGACAAAATCGACAAGCTACCCGTGTAGGGTCGCTCTTGCCTGCTCGCTCATCTGTTGTAGCGCACTGCCGCTGGGGAGAGGGATCCCTTCTCCTTCAGCCAGCCAGAGCCAATACTCGATATTGCCGGCAGGGCCAGTGATGGGCGACCACGTGTAGCCTTGCACCTGCCAGCCCTGGGCCACGGCCGAGCGCATCACCGTCTCCAGCACGCGGGCATGGACAGCCGGATCCCGTACCACCCCCTTTTTACCCACCTGGTCTCGGCCCGCCTCAAACTGGGGCTTCACCAGCAACAGCGCCTCCCGTGGGAAACGCAACAGGTTCCACAGCGGAGCTAGCACCTTAGTCAGGGAAATAAAAGACAGGTCTACCACCGCCAAATCCGGCCAGCTCTGGGGAGGTGCCTCGCTTCCGTACAGATCCTCCGGCTGCAGATGGCGCAAGTTGGCCCGCTCCTTTAGGATCACCCGCGCATCCGTTCGCAAAGACCAGGCCAGTTGCCCATAGCCCACATCCACTCCGTAGACCCGCTGGGCTCCCCGTTTCAACAAGCAGTCTGTAAAACCTCCTGTGGAAATGCCCGCATCCAAACAAATACGACCCTGCACCTGAACAGGAAAAGTTTGCAGCGCCCCCTGTAGCTTTTCTCCCCCCCGTGAGACAAAAGCAGGCCCAGACTGGACTTGCACCGCTGGATCCCCGCTCACCCAGGTTCCAGGCTTTTCCGCCCGCACCCCATTTAGAAAGACTTCTCCTGCCAAAATGGAGCGTTGCGCTTGCTGGCGTGAGGAAAAATATCCGCGCTCCACCAACCAGCTATCCAGACGCACCCGCTTGGCCATCTCGCCGGTGCCTCACCTTGCATAGATCTTCCCGCCCATTAGAATAGGCGAGCGGGATCCCAACTGACCAGAATTGAGGGATCGCCAACAGCAGATTAGCCGAACCGTCCGCTCACGTACTCTTCCGTTTCCCGATGGGCGGGAGAGTTAAAGATTTTCTCAGTGCGGTTAAACTCCACCAGCCGTCCGTAGCGAAACCCCTCTTCGTCGACTTCAGTGTTGAAGAAGGCGGTAAAGTCGGAGACCCGCGCTGCCTGCTGCATGTTGTGGGTAACGATAATGATCGTGTAGCGACGGCCCAGTTCCTTGAGCAACTCCTCAATGCGCAACGTGGAGATTGGATCCAACGAGGCACAAGGCTCGTCCATCAGGATCACCTCTGGTTGGATGGCCAAGGTGCGGGCAATGCAGAGGCGCTGCTGCTGTCCCCCCGAAAGGGAGAGGCCGCTCGTCTTCAACTTGTCTTTCACCTCGTCCCAGAGGACGGCCTGACGCAATGCGCGCTCTACCAGCTCATCCAAGTCTCCTTGGTAGCCGTTGACCCGTGGCCCAAAGGCAATGTTGTCGTAGATGGACTTCGGGAAGGGGTTGGGCTTTTGGAACACCAGGCCAACTCGCCGCCGCACTTCAGCAGGATCTACATCGGGATCGTAGATGTTTTTCCCGTGAAAAATTACGGATCCCTCTACTCTCGCCCCCGGGATCAGATCGTTCATGCGGTTAAAGCAGCGCAGCAAAGTACTCTTGCCGCAGCCGGAAGGGCCAATAAAAGCAGTGATGTGATTCTTGGGAATCTTCAGAGAAACCTGCTTCACCGCCAAATGAGAGCCGTAGTAAACACTGACTGCTTGCGTTTCCAGCTCAACAGTTAACTTGGCAGACTTCTTAGAGGAATCAGGAGTGCCGGGAAATGGAGGGCGCATAGGAATATCAGAGGTAGACGTTGCTTCAGAACCCAAACTCAAAATCGAAGAATAGTGAGGCAAAAATCTCAGAAGAACCAGATCAGATAGTAATGGTTTCCTGACGACGACTCAGCAGCAGCCGGAAACTGATCGTGGTGATCAAAACCAGAATCACCAAAGCCAAGGCTCCTCCCCAAGCAATTTTCTGCTGGTTCTCGAAGGGAACAATGGCAAAGTTGTAGATCAGCACCGCTAACGAGGCTACTGGCTTCAGCAGACCATCAGGCCATAGAAAGCTGAACAGAGCAGTAAAAATTAGAGGTGCAGTCTCCCCAGCTGCTCGGGCAATGGCCAAGGTCACTCCCGTCAGAACGACCGGCAAAGCAGCTGGCAAAACGACCTGAAACACAGTCTGCACCCGCGAAGCTCCCAAGGCGTAGGCGGCAGCCCGAGTGTCCGCCGGCACCAAGCGCAGAGCCTCCTCGCAGGAGAGGATGATGATCGGCAAAGTCAATACCGATAGAGCTACTCCGCCAGAAAGGGCAGAAAAGGTCTTGGTGGAAAGCACCAGCACCCCATAGGCGAACACGCCAGCGATGATGGAAGGAACCCCCGTCAGCACTTTGATAATGAAACGCAGAGATGATGCTGTAGAACTGTTCTGGCCGAACTCCGAGAGATAGATCGCAGCAAATAGACCAATAGGGAAAGTGATTGTAATGGCAATCGATACCACAATGATCGTTCCCAGCACAGCGTTGCCAAAGCCGCCTACCTGATCGCCAGGAGGAGGAGGAAGCTGGGTTAAGGTCTGCCAATTGAAGCGCTCAATGCCATTGACGAAAACATAGTAAAGGATGGAAGCGAGCACAAAAATCGCAAAAATGCTGGAAGCAAAGATCAGGCCTGTCATCACCCAGTCCAGCACGACGCGCTTGGATCTGACTTTGCGTTTGAATAAATTGGCCTGTGCTGCCACTTGTGTCGCCATGTTCCTCTACTCCCGAGAAGCCGTCAAAGCAAACTTGACCTGACGAACCATCAGCTCAGCGATGATGTTGACCACCAGCGTAATGACCAGCAAGATCAAAGCCGCATACATCAGAGCCGAGATCTGCTCGTCGGCTGCTTCTGCAAACTCGCTGGCCAGCAATGCAGGGATGTTGCTGGCAGGGGCCAAAAGCGAGACTCTAATCCCCCGCGCATTGCCAATCAGCATTGCCACCGCCATGGTCTCGCCCAGGGCGCGTCCCAAACCCAGCACCACAGCCCCCAACATACCCCCAATCGCAGCCGGTAGTACCACTCCAAAAATGGCTTCCCATCGCGTAGCCCCCATCGCATAGGCAGCCGCGCGCAGCTCAGGAGGAACAGCCACCAAAACCTCTCTGGCGATGGCCGTGATGATGGGGATGATCATGATCCCCAAGACAACCCCTGCCGTCAGCATCCCCGGCCCAATCGGTGGTGTGCTGAAAATGGGAAGCCAATTGAAGTTCTCGTACAGGAACATCTGAACGGGGCGGAAGAAGGGGATGAAGACAAACAATCCCCAAATGCCGAACACCACACTGGGAATAGCCGCCAACAGCTCAACCACAATGATCAGAGCCAGACGCAAGGACTTCGGAAGAAAATCCTCGCTCAGAAAAATAGAGATGCCAAAGCTAAAAGGAACCCCCACAATCAGAGCGATGAGAGAAGTCACTAGCGTGCCGTAGATCTGTGGCCAGGCCCCATAGATATCCTCGACCGGATCCCAGGTGGTGTTCCAGAAAAAGCTTAGTCCAAACCTGTCTATAGCAGGTAAAGACTGAATGCCGATCTCCAGAGCAATCCAGAGCAGCAGGAAGGCCGAGAAAAACACGGCAATCCGCGTAGCCCAGATAAAAACCTGGTCGCGCCGGCGCTGGAAAACCGGCCGAGGCCGAAACATAGAACTGCTGTCAGAAAAAAAGGTATTCATCCGCCTGAAGCCAGAAGTGGTTGGTAAGAGTTTTTACGGGGTAATGCCTTCCAGCGCAGCCAGAGCTTTTTGCCGCGTTTCTTCCGGCAGAGGGACATATCCCAACTGCTCAGCGAAAGCCTGCCCCTCAGTAAGGCCGTAGCGGAGAAACTCTTTAACGGCCTTGGAAGTCTCGGCTTTGGGGTAAACCTTGTAGGCAAGGATCCAGGTGTAGCCCACAATAGGGTAAGAGTCTTCCCCAATAGGATCCGGATCGACCCCCAGCAAACGCTCGTCGAGCTGAATTCTGGCCAGCGCCGCTTTCTCCGTCTCGACGTTGGGAGTTACAAACTTGCCTGCCCGGTTTTCCAGACGGGCAATGTTCAGGTTGTTGAGCTTGGCAAAGCCGAATTCCACGTAGCCAATCGAGCCAGGAATTTGCTTGATCTGCTCGGAAACCCCTTCGTTCCCACGCGCCCCTACGCCGGTTGGCCAGTTTACCGAAGGGCCGCGACCCACCTTTTGCTTCCACTCTGGGCTAATAGCGTTGAGGTGAGTGGTGAAGATATCGGTGGTACCACTTCCATCAGAGCGATGCACGACGGTAATCGGCAAATCCGGGAAAGTCACCTGTGGGTTAAGGCCAGCCAGCAGGGGATCGTTCCAGTTCTTGATCTTGCCCAGGAAGATATTCGCCAGTGCCAGGCGGGAAAGGCGGATTTCGGGGCCCACCCCAGGAATGTTGTACGCTGCAACTAACGCTCCGCCCACCATGGGTACAGAAACCATCCCTTTGGGAGGGTTAGCCTCATTCTCAATTTGGTTGATCTGTTCAGGACGGGGCACGCTGTCAGTGGCACCGAAATCGACCGTGCGGGCTACAAACTGCTGACGACCCGCACCGCTTCCTACAGACTGATAGTTGACCTGGATGTTAGGGTTTTTCTTGCCAAACTCTTGGGCCCAAGTTTGATAGATAGGGGCCGGGAAGGTCGCCCCAGCGCCATTGATGGTGATGGTCTTCTGAGCAAACACCCGCTGCCAATTCGCCTGGCTAGCCGCAAAGCCGGCAACAGTGGCAGATAGAAACTTCAGGAAAGAACGACGCTCCAAGGGGTGCAACATCACCATACAGATCTCCTCTCCCAGATGAAGATAAAATCCTAGCCCAGATCTAAAAAAGGCTACTTCACTCGAGAACCTTACCCAACCCAATCAAAACTCGTCGGGCTGGGTATGCCACTACCGCCTGGAAGCTTGGAGGCAACCCTCAAGCTAACCCTGCGATCCTCAACAAGCCTTCAACCAATCGCAACATCCCAGGGATCCCTTTGAGCACGCAGGGTTCCCTCGGGAACGCTCCATTGAAGACTTCGCCAGTCCGCGCAGCTACTATAACGTAAAGGCAGTTGTTTTTAGTTAAAACGAGGTTAAGCCCAGGTTATCTCTGGGGATATCCGCCAAATGTTGCAAACCCCTCAAGGGATCCCCTTTGGTGTCAGCCACTCCCTATCCTGGATTGGGTATCTCCCAAAACAGAGAACTTCCGCCTTTTGAGTTTGGAAAGATGGCTTCTTCATCTTCCCGCCAAGGTTCAGAGCTGGAAGAGGACTCTAGAGACCTGCCAATCGGGAATAAGCTCTGAGAAGGGATCCCCTATGCCGACGGGCTGGTGGCTATGGCACTCTGGGCTGACGA
>NZ_JANSIB010000115.1:0-1599 GCF_047461895.1 Synechococcus sp. R55.8
CTAGTTACGCCCGCCAATTTGCCTACCGCTGTGGTCTCACCTGGCAGCAGGCCCAGACCCAAGCAGAGGGATCCCTGCCCTGGCTAGAGCGCCACGTGCCCCACCTGCTGGAAGAAATCCAAGGCATTGCCGCGGGGAGTGGCTTTCGTTTCGCCGAGATTCTGGCCCTCAATTTGCGCACCGAAATTTTATCCAGATCGGTTCCCAGGGGATCCCATCCCAACTGCGCCGCTGCTCTGGAACACAATCTCCAAAACGGAGTACCCCAGCACCCACCGGATCCTGCTCATGAATTCAAGGGGATTGATCTCATCGATCCAGCCCAAGCCAACCCGGATGGGGGAGAATGCACCACCCTGGCGGCCTTGCCCCAGGCTACCTCCACCCACCACACCTACTTGGCCCAAACCTGGGATTGGATCGGGGAGCAGCGCAGGGCCTGTGTGCTGTTGTGCGTTCGCTCCGATAACCACCCTGCCTACCTCACCCTGACCGAAGCTGGGATCCTGGCCAAAATTGGCCTCAATCAAGCAGGGTTGGCCGTGGCCCTCAACCTCTTGCGCTCTACCCTAGATGGGCAAACCGAGGGAATGCCGGTGCATTTGCTATTGCGCTTGTTGTTGGAGTGTGAGGAGTGGCAGCAAGCTGTGGAGAGGGTGAGATCCTATCCTTACACCGCGTCCTCTTGTGTCAGCGTTGCGGGTACCGCAGGACAGGCGGTAGGCCTACAGCCCGCTAGTGCAATCAGCTTTGAAATCAGTCCACGAGGAATTGGCCTGCATCTCCCTCAAGGAGGGATCCTCGCCCACACCAATCATTTCCTGGATCCGGCCTTGCGAGAAGATGAGCTGCCCCCCCATATAGGATCCTCCACAAGGCTAGAACGGGCCTATCATTTGCTTCGCCAGAGCGCTCAAACCGGAACCCTAGAGGCGGTCACTCTTCAAAAAATCCTACAAGACCGGACGAATGCCCCCCACTGCATCTGCCGCCATCCGGATCCCCATCTGCCCGCCTGGGATCGCACCGAAAGCGTGGCGGCTGTGGTGATGGATTTGAACCGGCAAATCTTACACCTGGCCCCCAACATTCCCGATCAAGTGGAGTTTGTACCGATTTCCGGGATTTTCTAGGTTTGGGAGATGCAGTAGGATCGAGCTGAAGAGAGAGGAGGGGCAGGCGATCGCGTCCTTGCTGTCGCCACCAGACAGCGGGATGAGGAAAGTCCGGGCTTTCAGAAGAACACACCGCTGGGGAAACTCCCAGTGCGGGTAACCGCGAGGATAGTGCCACAGAAACATACCGCCGATGGCTGGGATCCCAGCACAGGTAAGGGTGCAAAGGTGGGGTAAGAGCCCACCAGCAACGTCGTGAGGCGTTGGCTCGGTAAACCCCGGTGGAAAGCAAGGCCGCAGCCGCAGGATCATGGCTGTTCTTCGCCCCTGTTGGCTGCATCGAGATCACGGTACCCAAAGTGGGGAAGGGTGCTCTCGATGGTGGTGAGCCGCTAGAGGGTGATGGCAACATCACTCCCAGATGGATGATCGCCAGTGCAACTCTGCACTACAGAACCCGGCTTACAACCTCCTCTCTTTTCTA
>NZ_JANSIB010000115.1:1699-8494 GCF_047461895.1 Synechococcus sp. R55.8
GGTCACGCCTGCCATCCACAGCTCCACGCAGGCTTGCAGAAGGGGGGGGATCCTGGCGGTTTCGGCGCCTTTCTCTGATTTTTTAGATTTTTCATCCGATAGCTGCCCCTCAACAGAGGGCTCGGTTCCGTCGGCGCCAACGGAAGGCAACTCGGCAGTTACCGCCAACATTGCTGCTCCCAAAATCATTACATGCAAAACCCCAACGGCTGCATAAAGGCGATCTGGCTCGACAGATTGCAACTCAGAGTTGGGAAATCGCCGCAAATACTCTGTCAGCTGTTCTTGGGCCTGAGAAAAACCCATCCGCAAGGCGCGACGATGTTCCTCAGAATAAAGGCCAGCCTCCCCGACCAGGGAGCGCACCAGTTCAGGATTATCGGCCAAAGCCCGAAAGCAGGTGTGGACATAGCGCAGGAGAATGGCTTGCAACCCAGAACCTTGAGAGGGGGCGGGATCCGCCTTCAGGGGCAGATCGGCTATGCCGGAAAAGACCCCCAGCTCCCCAAATACGGCCAGGAGTAACCCTTGCTTGGTGCCGAAGTGCCGAAACAGGGTGACCTCATTCACTCCGGCCAAATCCGCAATTTGACGGGTGGTGGTCTGGGTGATGCCCTGACGAACGAACAGCTCCCGAGCCGCATTCAGCAGCCTTTGCCGAGAAGAAGGACGTGCCATAGTGAGGAGAAAACCTGAAGAATTGCGGCGGGCTGCAAGTGACGCTTGCATTTACGGTGGAATACCGCTAGGCTTAATGTCAAGCGAGAGGATGTCGGCAGCGTTGCCTCTGCTCCTCTTCTTCCTGTGTAGCCAAGTTCATCACAGCGGAGCACATAGCAAGTCACCGCTGGCTATGGCGGTGTCTTCAGGGGTTTGACTCCGTTTTCACGTTGGGCCGCTGTTATCCGGCGGCCTTAACTTGGGCTTTGTGTTTTGGCTCTTTCCTAGTCAGTCTAGTCTACTTCTTCTTCTGAGGTTTTGTGGGTTCATGACCACTTCTTTTTCTCGCCAATCGCTGAATCATCCCGCTCCGCTCATTCAGCCCGAGCCCCAAGAATCCTTTCGGTTTGCTTGGGAACATGTGCTCTTCTTTGCCATTTTTCACGTGGTGGCTTTGGTGGGAGGCATTTTCTTCTTCTCCTGGCCCGCTCTGGGAGTAGCCCTATTTCTCCACTGGTGTTTCGGTAGCTTAGGCATCTGCTTGGGGTACCACCGCCTGCTCAGCCATCGTAGTTTCCAGGTGCCCAAGTGGCTGGAATATGTCTTCACGACTCTCGGTGCCCTGGCCGTTCAAGGGGGGCCGATCTTTTGGGTGGGCGGCCATCGTCAGCACCACGCCTTTACCGAAGATGAGCAAAAGGATCCCTATTCTGCCCGTAAGGGCTTTTGGTGGAGCCACATACTCTGGCTGATCTACCACCGCGAAGAGTTTTTTAACCCTGAGAAGTACTTTGCCCTTGCGCCGGACTTGGCTCGGGATCCCTTCTACCGCTGGCTGGATAGGTATGCTCTGCTTTTGCAACTGCCGTTGGCTGCAATACTCTACCTGCTGGGGGGCTGGTCATTCGTCGTGTACGGTATCTTTGTGCGGACAGTGCTGCTACTGCATTGCACCTGGTTGATCAACTCGGCCAGCCACTTCTGGGGTTACCGGACTTTCGAGAGCAATGACAATGCTCGTAACCTTTGGTGGGCGGCCATTCTAACCTATGGTGAAGGCTGGCACAACAACCATCATGCCGACCCGAAGTGCGTTAAGGCCGGTTTGCGCTGGTGGGAAATTGACATGACCTACTGGGCCATTTGGCTGTTGGCGAGATTGGGCCTGGCTCGTAAGCTGCACCTGCCTGCCCAAGGCCAAGCTGCTCGCTGAACTGGTTTTTCCCAGACCTTGCAGAGGAATCATCCGGGGATCCCTATCCCTAGGGATCCCTTTTGGGTTGCAGAGAGAGCTAGTCTTCTAAGGGGCTATGCTGCCACGCTCCATAGTGGTCAAGAATACGCTTAATTTGTTCTATGTCGGCATCGGGTTCTTGATGAATATGCAATGCCTCTATTTGGCTGTCTTGGTAGCGAAAGGTGGAGTTTTTTTTCCACTCCAGCTCGGTTTTCACCCCTGAAACACAAGCCAAATGGGCAGCCAATTCCCGATAAACCATCAGGGGCATAGAATCGTAGCGAATAGCGTAGCGCTTCATTTTGGGAGTGCTCACGAATGACAGCCCGATCAACGTAGCCCAGGGTATAACTCAAGACAACCCAAGTAACTTCCGGATTATGCAATCACTGCAAAAAGTAAAAGAGTCCTCTATGCAAAACTCTGGGGCGAGGACTTGACCGGCAAAACAGGATAGGACTAAGCAATTTTGTCATCGACCAAAGTGCAGCAGTTTACCTGATCTAGGCAAATCTTTCCCCACTGCAAGGCCCAGCGTACTAAGGCCACCCGATTTGCCGTTCGGGTCTTGCTCAAAATATTGCTGATGTGATTGTCAACGGTGCGCTTGCTGATCTCTAGGCGTTCCGCGATGTCCTGATTGGTCAGTCCTGCCGCAATCAACTCAATGACCTGCAGCTCCCGTTCGGACAACAAGTCTGCGGAATGATAGTCAGTACCCATTCCGAATGCCTGCTTAAGATGAACTGTAAAGATTACCTACCCCAATTCTAGGGGATCACCCCTGAGATGGATAGCCCTGCAGCAGGGAAATCTTGAGCGATTCTCGGCCAGACTCCGGCTGCAGGCCACTGATGCGAGCGTTTTCGGATAGGCTTCACAAGGGATCCAAGTGCTTCCGGGGCAGTTCCACCTGAACCCACAGCCCACCGGTTTGTGGGTGATTGCGCAGTTGGATGGTGCCCCCGTGAACTTCGACAATTTGTCGCACAATTGCCAGCCCTAGGCCGGTTCCGCCTTTGCTGCGGGCCCGCGCAGTGTCGGTGCGGTAAAAGGGCTGAAAGACCAACTCAAATTGATCTTCTGGCAGGCCGGGGCCGTGGTCGTACACCTCTAGCCGCACCTGGGATCCCTGCTCCGAAAGCACCACATGGATAGGAGAGTCGGGCTTGCCATACTTGACGGCGTTGTCCAAGAGATTGAGGATGAGGCGGTATAGGCGTTGCTCATCTCCCCAGAGGTAAATCTGGGACAATCCGCTCAGGTGCAGTTCCTGGTGTCGAGGCTTGGCCAACGGCTCTACACTTTGCCAGGCCTCGCTCACCAAACTTGCCAGATCCACCCAACGCCATTGGGAGCGGGATGCGGCTCCCAAATTGAGGGCGCTGAGTTCGAGCAAGTCTTGAACCAAATGGCTCAGGCGCAGAGTTTCATTTAGCAATCGTTCCACCCAGACTGCTTGAGCGGCATCGACCCGGCTTTGTAAAGTTTCGGCCAGCAAGCGAATGGAGGTGAGGGGGGTTTTCAGCTCGTGAGCCACATCCGAAGCCCAGCGATCCCGCTGTTGGGCCAGCATTTTTGCTTCCAGCCGGTCTTCTAAAAAAATGGCCACGTGCGCTTGCGGCAGGAGCAACCCCCAAGCCCGCAGCGGAATCGGTTTGCCATCCCCACCGGAAGGGTAGAAAATCCATTCGCGACTTTGGACAGGAGCAGCGGTCTCCTGTCGGCGGGTAGCCTCGATGAGCTGATCCAACTCATAGGAGCGCACCCATTCCAGCAAGAGCTTGATGCCCGGCTGCCATTGGCTGATGCGCAGCAGGCGCTGGGCGGCAGGATTGCACTCCAGCACCACGTTGTTTTCGTCTACCCGCAGATATCCCCAAGGGAGCCGCTGACTCAGGTATTGCCAGTTTTGCAGTTGCTGTTTTTGGTTGGCCCAATCCAGATCTTGTTGGCGAAGATAACGGCTGAGCAAGCTGAGCATCTGTTCCAGGGAGTGGAGGGGCATGGCCAGATGCACCAGGGATCCCAACCGCTGCAATTCGCATCTGAAACGGCGCCGAGTCTGCCACAGCAGGAGCAACGTGCAAAGCAAACCGATTCCCAACCCGATCAGGATCCCGGCTTCCAGTCCCATGTTCCCACCACCTTTGCTGCCATTGTCGCTCAGGGAAGCAAGAGTGGAGGCGAAAGCCCGGTTGCCGGCCTCTTATCGACGATGTACGAGGGTGGTACTGGCTTGGTCGGTGGGCACAAGCAAGATCTCGCTGATGTTCACGTGGGGGGGACGGGTTGCCGCAAACACCACCACTTCAGCCACATC
This sequence comes from Synechococcus sp. R55.8, assembly GCF_047461895.1. Lineage (NCBI taxonomy): Bacteria > Bacillati > Cyanobacteriota > Cyanophyceae > Synechococcales > Synechococcaceae > Synechococcus > Synechococcus sp. R55.8. The sequence goes on from NZ_JANSIB010000115.1 coordinate 5,920, forward strand.
CATCGCCGTCAAGGGGGTGAGGCCCTGATACACTGCTGCCGCACGGGCGCGATCCCCACGGAAGCGCACTTGGCTGAACTCGGTTTCCACCAGGCCCGGCTGAATCTCGGTGACGCGAATGGGGGTGCCCAGTAAATCCAGCTTCAGCCCCTCGGAGATGGCCCGCACGGCGGCCTTAGAAGCGCAATACACAGCGCCACCTGGGTAGGTCTGCCGACCGGCAATGGAGCCGATGTTCACCACATGGCCTCGACCTCGCTCCACCATGCCGGGCAAAACGGCGCGGGTAACATAGAGCAGACCCTTGAGGTTGGTATCGATCATCTCTTCCCAGTCTTGCAAGGCCCCCATGTGGAGCTTGTCCAAGCCACGACTTAAACCTGCATTGTTGACCAAGATGTCGATGTTGGCCCACGGCGAGGGCAAAGATTGAAGCGCCTGCTGCACGGCTGCCCCATCCCGCACATCCAAAGCCAGCAGGTAGGAAGGAGTGCCGTAAGCCTGCTGCAATTCCCCAGCCAGTTCCTGCAGCCGATCCTGACGGCGGGCCACCAGAATCAGGCGGGCTCCAGAACGGGCAAAAAGGGTGGCACAAGCGGCCCCAATGCCGCTACTGGCTCCGGTGATGAGCACGATGGAGTTTTCGATCATCATTTGCTAATTCAAATGCTGTGATTTCAGTTGGGTTGAGTCGGAGAAAAATGGACAGCCACCTTCAGCTTCCTCGTCAGTTCGAGGCTACAGCCATTCTAGAGTTCGAGCCACTTCCCCAGGGGGGAGCCTGGGATCCAGCAAACGAATCGTTTCTCTGCCGTTCGGTAGCGACCCTACCGCTCCCTGCAAGAGCCTAAAGAGAGCGCTCCAGCAGCTTGACGCAAGCATACAGAGTATCCAAATGGGGAGTGGGCACCCCCACCAAACGCCCCAACTCGGTGATGGCTCCCACAATGGCCTCGATCTCCGTCCGTCGCCCCAGCTCAACATCCTGCAGCATCGAGGTGCGATGGGATCCCACGCGGGCTGCATCTTCTAGCCGCTCTTCCAAAGAGACCGGCAGCCGGATCCCTAGAGCTTGGGCTACAGCCTCAACTTCCTGCATCACCGACCGAACCAAAGCACGGGTGGGTGGGTATTGGGCAATTTCATCTTGAGCAGCCCGGGTGAGGGCGCTGATGGGATTGAAGGCGGCATTGCCCCACAGTTTCTGCCAGATCTCGGCCCGAATCTGCGAGGTGAGGGTGGTGGAAAGCTGCGCCTGTTCAAAGATGGCGGCCAAGGACTGCAGCCGTCCTGACAGGGATCCATCCGGCTCCCCCAGAATGTAGCGCCCACCCCCTGTGTGCAAGACCACTCCTGGCTCTGCCAACTGCACGGCGATATACACCACACAGCCGATCACCCGCTCTATCGGCAGATGGGCAGCGATAACCCCTTCTGGATCCACGGAAGTCAGGGAATGCCCCTCAAACTCGCCCCCATGCCGGTAAAAGTACCACCAGGGGATACCATTCTGGGCAATCACAATGGGGGTGTCTGGGCCACACAGGGATCCCAGCCGAGGGGCAAGCTGCGGCAAGCTGTGGGCCTTGACCGTCACTATCAGCCAGTCCTGTGGGCCCAGGGCAGCCGGATCGTCGGTGGCTGTCAACCGCTCTACCCAGGTTTGGGAGGGATCCCCCTGCCGGATGAGCTTCAGACCTTGGGTGCGGATGGCCTGCAGGTGAGCTCCACGGGCCACGACACTGACGGGAAAGCCAGACCGAGCCAGGCATATGGCCAAGTGACTTCCCACCGCCCCGGCGCCAACGATACAAATCTTCATGAGTTTATCATCTTTCCGCCACCCACCTCATATCCAGGTGGCCAATTGACATGGAATTGACATGGGGCTGTAACAAGGCCCGATACCGGGCCCGGGAGAAATCCTCGACAGCTTTACTCTGCCCCCCCTTGGGTCACCCTTAGGATCCCATATCCAAGTGCCACGCCCACCAGGGTCAGCACAATGCAGAGTCCAGCAATGGTGAAGATCTCGCCAGCCATAGATTCAGCTTCCTCGCAAATGGGATACATCGCCTTCTCAGGATATCGGATCCCAAGCCCTGGCCTTCACTCCAAGGGTGTAGCGGCCCAAACCTAGCTCCTGGAAAAACAGGCGTTCTCTTGGACTTGATAAGACCCGGCTATCCACCTCTATAATGAAAGCAATTTACAAGTCTTTACCGGCATAGGCTAAATTGTAATGCCTACAGCCGTAAAACTTGTCCGGTGGCTCTCGAATGCTCTGTTGGGCCTCGTGAGCCCTGGAAACGGTTCTCGATAGGGTCTTGGAGCGCTGGGAATTCTAACCCACTGGAAAGTTCCCAGGCAGTTCTCGCCAAAGAGCCGTTCAAAGAAACTGAGGCAAAAGACCCGAGGGTTGAGTCTTTATACCTAGGCTCCGCTCTTGCTTCGAAGAAGCAAACTTTGTAGTTTCATTAACGTCCTCATTCATTTAGATGTCTTTAAGGAGTAGTTCAGATGACCATAGCGGTAGGGCGCGTGCGTCAGGAGCGAGGATGGTTCGACATCGTCG
>NZ_JANSIB010000116.1:0-8494 GCF_047461895.1 Synechococcus sp. R55.8
CAACTTTCAATACAGAGGGTCTGGTCTGTCCCAGGCCCTTTTTGACTGCCACTTAGGGAGATTCCCAGGGTTAACCCCGCTCTCGCATGGCTTCGGCCAGCAGCCGGGCCACTTCTGGTCGAGAAAACTCCGGCGGGGGCACTTCACCGCGGCGCAGCATTTCCCGCACCTTGGTACCTGAGAGGTGAATGCGCTGGTGAGGCTGGCTGGGGCTGGTCTTGGCCGTGGCCATGGTGCCGGTGACGGTGCAATAGAAAGCATGTTCAAACTTCAAGGGAATGATGCCCAGCTCCCCCGGCTGGAACTCATCGAAAATGTGTTGGGCATCGTAGGTACCGTAGTAGTTCCCCACCCCGGCGTGATCCCGCCCCACAATGAAATGGGTACAGCCATAGTTTTTGCGAATGAGGGCATGGAAAATAGCCTCGCGGGGGCCGGCGTAGCGCATCGACGCAGGGTTGATGGCCAAGATCACCCGCTCCTTGGGGTAGTACTTTTCGATCAACACCTCGTAGCAGCGCATACGCACATCGGCGGGAATGTCGTCGCTTTTGGTAGCCCCCACCAGCGGGTGCAAAAATAGCCCGTCCACAATCTCCAAGGCACATTTTTGGATGTATTCATGGGCGCGGTGGATGGGGTTGCGGGTTTGGAAGCCTACAATGGTTCTCCAGCCTCTTTCCCGAAACAGGTGCCGCGATTGGGCCGGGTCAATCTGGTAGGCCGGAAAAAGAGGGTGGGGATCCCGCTGCAGGAGGGTGACGGGGCCGGCCAAATAGACGGATCCCTGCTCGTAGAGCACCTTTACCCCTGGATGCTGCTCATCGGTGGTGCGATAAACTTGCAGGGCTTCGTATGTTTTATCGTAGGTGAACTTCTCGGTCAGCTCCAGTAAGCCCAGGATCTTGCCCGCGGAGCTGGCCAAGGCGATCATTTGCCCCTCTTTCAGACCCGCTGCCACTTCCGAGGAGACCGGCAGGGTGACCGGCAGCGACCAAGCCAAGCCATTGGCCAGGTGCATCGTTTCCAGAACGGCCTGGTAATCTTCCCGCCCCATAAACCCCGTTAGCGGGCTGAAGCCCCCAATGGCGATCATCTCCAGATCCGATTGGGCCCGCTCGTCGAGATAGAGGATGGGGCAATGTTCGGCTTTGGAACGCAGCTCCTGCGCCTGCTCAGGCGGGGCAATGCAGTTGATCAGGGTGCCCCCGTGGGGCGGAATGGCATCACCAGCAGGGAGAGTCGATGGAGATTGGCTCATGAGAAGGGCACTGAGAACAAAGGTTATCCAATCCAATATCCAACTATCGGATCCCAGATCCCCAGAAAGTGGGGAAGAAAGCACAGGTCGGGCTGAAAGGAGGAGGGAGCAGAACAGGTGGAGACCCCATCCAAATCACGCCCTTAGGGATCCCTTCCATCCCGGTCAATCCAGCAGATAGGGAGGCATGCTTTCATCGGTGGCTGATACATTGTCGAAGATGGGCCGATTCATGATCTTCTTTTGCGCGTGCAGAGGCGAGGATTGGGGTTTGGGCTGAATGATGGGGGCTTGCTCTTTGGGTTTCCGTAACTCCTGGATGGTTTTGGCCCGCTCGTCCGCAACCGCTTGCAACTGCGCCAGCGCCTTTTGCAATTCGTCCCGATGGGCAGTAACCTGCTGCAATTGAGCTTGCAGGGTAGAGACTTTGTTTTGGTAGTCTTGCAAGAGTTGTTGAGCTTCGGCCAGTTGGCTTTTGAGGGCTGCAATTTCCGGCAATTCTGGGGTTGGTTCTGAGGGAGACTGAGAAGACATCGTTGTCGGCTCCTCACCTGTGGGAGTAGACTCTGCGGAGGTGGGCTCTGAACTGGTTTTAGCACCGGCCTTGCGCCGAATTCCGCCGGAGCGGCGGGAAATTTCCCCCGACGAAGGAAAGAGGCTGCGGTCAGATCCGGTCACAAGAGCACCTCGCGTTCAACAAACTGCAGCAGCCGCTGACACACCGCCGACCGAGGCCGATAGTCCATCACCGTCAAGCCGTAGTCAAAAGCAATGCGCAAATCGCTGCTATCTGGAATAGTAACGGGTGAAAGCACATCCGCAAAAATCTGTTGCGCTTGCACATACAATTGCCCGGTATGGGATCCCGACCAAATGCCCCCCGGCAGATAGCGGTCGTCCAGCATCGTCAAAACGGCGCGGGCGTGGCTGAGCTGGCCTTTCAGGGCCTCAATGTAGCGCAAGGTTACTTCCGTGCAGGAGAAATCGGCGCGGTTGAGCCGTGTCGGGATCAACACCCGCTGGGCCACCCGCAGGGCATTGGCGGTGAGGGCATTCAGTTCTCCCGGCGTATCGAGAAAGATGAAGTCGTAGTCCGGCAGCAAGGGATCCAGTTGGCGCTGCAACAGATTCTGCCCCATCTCTCCAGCAGCAGCCAGTTGGGCCGCCACTTCCGCCATGGTGCTGTGGGAGGGCGCCACATCTACCCCCTTGTCGGTGCAGTAGATCACCTCTTCCAGAGGACGTTGGTGCTGCGGGTGTAAGCTGGCCCAAGCCGTTTCCGGTGCCGCCAGGGATCCGGCCCCTTCCAGGTAAAGGTTGCTGGCAGTGGCCTGGGACGTGAGATCGATGAGCAAAACTCGGTATCCCCGCTGGGCCGTCAACTGAGCCGCGTGGACGCAGAGGGTGGACTTGCCGGTGCCCCCTTTGTTGTTGGTAAAGGCCAGGATGCGCGCCATCAGCTCCCCCCGTTTTGCCAACTTGTTCCCCTTTCCGAGCAGCCCGGCCAGATCCGACAGGACAGTCGTTGAGGTGGCCCCGCAGCAGTCTATGCTATTGGGTGTAGCCTGGTGGAGGACAACCATGCGCGATGTACTGGCGATCATCTTGGGAGGTGGGCGTGGCACCCGACTTTATCCCCTGACCAAGCGCCGCGCTAAACCTGCTGTGCCCCTGGCCGGAAAATACCGCCTCATCGACATCCCGGTCAGCAACTGCATCAACTCCGACATCGAAAAAATCTACGTCCTCACCCAGTTCAACTCTGCCTCTCTGAACCGCCACATCGTCAACACCTACCGCTTGTCCCCCTTCACAGGCGGCTTTGTGGACGTTTTGGCGGCCCAACAAACCCCTGACAATCCCGATTGGTTCCAAGGCACCGCCGATGCTGTCCGCCAATACCTCTGGCTGATGGACTCCTGGAAGCCGCGGGACTTCCTCATCCTGTCTGGGGATCACCTCTACCGCATGGACTACCGCCCCTTCATCCACCATCACCGGCAGGTGGGAGCCGATGTGACGCTGGCGGTGCTCCCCTGTGAAGAAAAAGTGGCCTCGGGTTTTGGCTTGCTCAAGCTTGGCGAGAACGGTCGCATTGTGGATTTCAAGGAAAAGCCAACAGGAGATCTGCTGAAAGCCTGCCAGGTGGACACGCAAGCTCTCGGCCTCAGCCCGGAAGAAGCCAAAGCCAAGCCCTACATCGCCTCCATGGGCATCTATGTATTCAAGCGAGAAGCTCTGATCGAGATGCTCAAAGTCAAGGAGCACACCGACTTTGGCAAAGAGGTGCTGCCGGCAGCCATCGGCAAGTACCATCTGCAAGCCTACCTCTTCAAGGGTTACTGGGAAGACATCGGCACCATCGAGGCTTTTTACCGGGCCAACCTGGCACTGGTGCAGCAGCCCAACCCGCCCTTCAGCTTCTTCGACAGCGAAATGCCCATCTACACCCGCCCGCGCTTTTTGCCCCCCAACAAAATCCTCGACTCCCAGATTGTCAACTCCATGATCGCCGATGGTTGCATCATCAAAAACGCCCAAATTCGCAACTCCATCATCGGCATTCGCAGCCGCTTGGAGGCCAACACCATCATCGAAAACACCCTGGTGATGGGAGCCGATTACTACGAGTCGGCAGAAGAGCGGCAGGCCAGGCTGGAGGAAGGGATCCCACCGGTGGGCATCGGGGCCAACTCCCACATTGTCAACGCCATCGTGGATAAGAATGCCCGCATTGGGCGCAATGTCCGCATCCTCAACAAGGATCACGTCACCGAAGCGCAGCGGGAAGAGGAGGGGATCTGGATCAGCAATGGCATCGTCACCATCATCAAAGACTCGGTGATCCCGGACAACACCATCATTTGAGGGGGAAACAGGCCGGCCCTGGCCGAGAAGGGGGCAGGATGGGGCTGACAGGCCCTTGCGCAGAAACGGCGAGGCTTTTTCTGTTAAGATGGATACCGGGAGCTTTAAAACAAAAGACTGTGAGATCGCTGGAGTGTGTTTAGTAGAATTTCATCCGTTGCCGCTTTGGAAGTTTACGATCCGCAATTGATCTGCCGTTATTACCGCTGGCGCCTGCCCCAAGTGATCGGTCGGGCGCTGGCCATTCTCTGGCCTTTCTTGTGGTTTGTCCTCTGTTTGCGCTGGGATCAACTGTGGGGACACACTGATCGCAATGTGGGACGGCGCTCGGTGCAGTTGCGAAAGCTGCTCACCGACCTGGGGCCAACGTTCATCAAGGTGGGGCAGGCCCTCTCCACCCGCCCCGATCTGGTGCGCAAAGACTACCTAGAAGAACTCACCCAACTGCAAGATCAACTGCCGCCATTTCCTTCCGAGCAAGCATTTGCCCGCATCGAATCCGAGTTGGGCCGTCCGATTGCCGAGATCTTTGCCCAGATCTCTCCAGAGCCGGTGGCTGCTGCCAGTTTGGGCCAGGTTTACAAAGCGCAGTTGCACAGCGGCGAATGGGTGGCGGTGAAGGTGCAGCGACCCCATCTGCGAGAGCAGTTGAGCCTGGATCTGTACCTGATTCGCTGGGCCTCGACATGGCTGGGCCCCTGGCTGCCCTTGAACCTGGGCAGTACTTTGACGGCGGTGGTGGATGAGTTTGGCCGCAAGCTTTTTGAAGAGATCGACTACCTGCACGAAGGGCGAAACTGCGAGCGCTTCGCCGAATACTTCCGCGACGATCCGGATGTGTACGTGCCGCGCATCTTTTGGGCTTACAGCACCCGCCGGGTTCTGACCCTGGAGTGGATCGACGGCATCAAGCTGACGGATGTGGAGCGCATTCGAGCAGCCAACCTGGAGGTGAAACAATTGGTGCGCATCGGGGTGGTTGCTGCCCTCAAGCAATTGCTGGAATACGGCTTTTTCCACGCGGATCCCCATCCGGGCAACCTGTTCGCCCTGGCCGATGGTCGCTTGGCCTACATCGATTTCGGCATGATGGATCAGCTTACCGAGGAAATGAAGGAGTACTTGGTGGATGCTCTGGTTCACCTGGTGGATCGCGACTACAACGCCCTGATCGATGACTTTATTCATCTGGGCTTTTTGCAGTCGGATGTCGGCCGCCAAGAGCTGATCCCCGCCTTGGAAAAGGTGCTGGCAGACGTGCTGACCCAAGAGGTGGTCAACTTTAACTTCAAAACGGCCACAGATCAGTTCTCCGACTTGATGTACCGCTACCCCTTTCAGGTGCCCTCCCACTTTGCTCTGGTGATCCGCTCTTTGGTGACCCAAGAGGGAGTAGCCCTCAGCCTCTATCCCCAGTTCCGCATCGTCGGTGTGGCCTATCCCTATGTGGCCAAGCGCCTGCTGACGGATGAATCGCCGCGTATTCGCCAACGGCTGCTGCAAGTGTTGATCAAAGACGGCAAGTTCCGCTGGAACCGCCTGGAGAACCTGATTCAAATTGCCCGCAGCGATGGGGAACTGGATTGGTTACCCACCGCCCAAACGGGTTTGCGCTACCTGATGTCGGAAGAGGCCCGCGATCTGCGTCGCCAGTTGGTGCTTTCCCTCACAGAAGATGATCGCCTTCACTTTGAGGAGCTGCAGCGTTTGTGGCAGTTGCTCAGCCCTGAACTTTCCCCAGCTTACCTCTGGCAGGCAACGCTGAGATCCCTACCCTCGACCGGCGATCTGCAACACACGTTTGCCGAGTTGAGGGATCAGGTGCAAGCCCATCTGGAACATCTCAGCCGCTGGCGGCTACCTCAACCTTGGTCGGATTTGCTGGCAGGAGTGGGACAGGAAAGGTAGAACGGAAGAAGATGACTCAAGTTTATTGTTATTGAGCTGGACAAAAGCGTGGCAGATCAGAAAGGTGACTTCATTGCGGGTGTAGTGACCGGCGCCCTGTTGGGAGGGATCATCGGCGGGGTCATTGGGTTTGTGCTTGCCCCTCGACTCAGAAAGGGATCCGCCGAAGGCCAACGCCGGGATCCAGATCGCCTCAACGGCACCTCGGTAGCCCCTGAACGACCGCGCCTCAGTGCTTCAGGGGAGCCCGCCATGTCCAGCGACTGGAAGAAGTGGGAAAATGAGGCAGAACGCATTGCTCAAGCCCGCCGCACTCTAGAGGCCAAGATTGCCGAGTTAAACGAGGCGATTCAGGCCATGCGCACGCAATTGCTCGTCAAGGAAACCTCTTCCAGGGCTGTTGAGGAAAAGCCTTGAGCAGGGGATCCCTGTCCATGCCAAACTAGAGGCGGCAGCGGCTTTCCTCTCTAGGTTCTGCCATCCTCTCTCGGCTGAGTTGCGATCCTGGGCCAGGTCTGCCTCTGGCGAAGGTGCTTCAGCTTAATGGATGTTGAGTTGATCGAGTTGTTTCCCTACTTTTCCCAACCATGATGCTCAGTCACTTGTTGTCTCCTCTCGCTTGGGTGGACGGCCTCTCCCTGGGGTTGGTCTACGGCACTGCCGCGTCTTTGCTGTTCCGCTCCCTTTACCAGTTCATTGTCATTTACAATGCTCTGCTGATCGTGCGGATTTTGCTGAGCTGGTTCCCGCAACTGAACTGGTCTAACCCCATCCTGTCGGTGCTCAGCCAACTCACCGATCCCTATCTCAACCTGTTCCGCGGCATCATTCCCCCCATTGGTGGCTTGGACTTTTCCCCCTGGTTGGCCTTCATTTTGCTCAGCTTTGCCATGCAGGTGGTGGGCCAGTTTGCCTAGCTGCTGTAGCACTGGATTCTTCCTGAGGGGCTCGGATCCCCTTAAGATTGGAAGTCACTTTTTCGTTGCCCGCCATGCAGATCCCCGGCGTTGCCCACTACTGGCTGCTGAATGCTCAGGTTCCCCTGTCGGTACTGAAGGAGGCGGTGCCAGGAGCTGTCCCCAACCGCGATAACCTGGTGTTGCTGGATCTGGAAATCGAAGGGGGGCAGATCCGCCAAATCCGGCTGGCAACAGGGATCCCGCCCCGGGGGATCCCCAGCGTGGATCTAAGGCGGGGCCAAGTGTGGCCGTGTTTTGTGGACATCCATACCCACCTGGATAAGGGGCATGTGTGGCCGCGCACCCCCAATCCCGATGGTACCTTTGCCGGGGCGAGGCAGGCCGGCCAGGAAGATTGGGTGAAGATGAAGCAAGCCTATGACGGGGATCCGGAGCAGTTTCGGGAGGATCTCTACCGTCGCTTCAGCTTTGGTTTGCGCTGCAGCTATGCCCATGGATCCCAGGCAGTGCGCACCCATCTGGTCTGTGAGAATCCTCAGGTTATGGGGGCCAGCTGGGAGGTGTTTGTTCAGCTGCGCCGAGAGTGGGCGGGCAAGCTGGAACTCCAGGCGGTCACGCTTTTGAGCTTGGATGCCTTTCTCACCCCTGCAGGGGAAAAGCTGGCGGACAAGGTGGCGGAAGTGGGCGGGATCCTGGGTGGGGTGGCGGCGATGGGGCCGGAACTGGATCGGCAATTGGATCGGGTGTTTGCCCTGGCCAAGGAGCGGGGCTTGGCTCTGGACTTTCATACGGATGAGACGGATGATCCGGGATCCCTCACATTGAGACACGTAGCAGCGGCGGCCTTGCGCAACGATTTTCCCCATCAGGTGGTGTGTGGCCATTGCTGTAGCCTGGCCGTGCAACCGCCGGAGGTGGCCCACAAGACTATGGCCTTGGTCAGAGAGGCGGGAATTGCCGTGGTCAGCCTGCCCATGTGTAACCTATATTTGCAAGCCCGTAACCCCGGCCATACCCCCCGCTGGCGGGGAGTGACGCTGTTGCATGAGCTGAAGGCTTTGGGCGTGCCGGTGATGATAGCCAGCGATAACTGTCGGGATCCCTTCTACGGCTTTGGGGATCACGATGGCTTGGAGGTGTTCCGGGAGGCCACCCGCATTTTGCACCTGGATACCCCCTATGGGGATTGGCCCCAGGCCATCACCACCACCCCTGCCCGCATCATGGGCTTGACCGAGCGAGGGCAAATTGGGGTGGGCTTGCCGGCAGATCTGGTGCTGTTCAAGGGACGTGGCTTTGACGAGCTGCTTTCCCGTCCCCAGCATGACCGGGTGGTGTTGCGTCAGGGGCAGGCCATCGACACGACTCTGCCGGACTACAGCGAGCTGGACGACTTGATGGAGAAGGTGGGGACAGCGCTCAGCTCCGAGAAGTAGAGCGGGGTCACAGTCGTTTCAAGTTAGATTAAGACACTTCCCAATTGCTCCTCTCTCCCTTTGCCTGGAGGTGGTGGTTGTGGCAGCGGCGCGGAACGCTG
>NZ_JANSIB010000117.1:0-4909 GCF_047461895.1 Synechococcus sp. R55.8
ATACTGTACATTATTTTCAGTATAGTCCAGCGTATCATTGACTAGAGTCATGCTCTCGCCTGCGGATCCCGTAGCCGGAAGAAGTCCTTATTAGCAAGCTTCTCATCTATTCGCCTCTGTTGCTCTCGGAGAAGGGCTGCTGTGGTTTTGGGTAGGGTGCACATCTCAGCGGTGACGGGCATCGAGGATGAACAGAGCACTACCTACGACGAACAGGAGGCTGGCTCCTATCCCCAGCAGGGTTTGGACAACCTTGAGATTGAGAAAGGCTGGAGCTGCTGGATCCCACAGAGAGGGGTCACTGCCCAAGGTCATCACCTCGCTCACCGCAAACAGGCCACTCCCCAGCAAAAACAACCAACTGGCCAACTCGTAGCGGTGGCTGCCTCTCATGTCTGCTCCGACTGCAAGTGTTTGTAGGCTTGGGCAGCGGCGGCCATTTCCGCAGCCTTTTTTGAGCGACCTTCACCGCGACCCCAGCACCGTCCTTGCCCCCAGACTTCCATGGTGAAATGGGGGGGATGTTCCTGGGCGGCCACCAGGCGGTATTCCGGCAGGCTGCCCCAAAGGCGTTGGGTGAGTTCTTGCAGGGCTGCTTTGGGGTTGCGCCGAGTGGGGTCTTGGAACCATTGCTCCACTCGTCGGTGTAGATAGGGATCCAGCCAGGGATGCAGCCTGGGCAGCGTGTAAATACCCCAACTGAGATAAAAAGCCCCAAGCAGAGCCTCGAAAGCATCCGCCAGCCGCCGACCCCGTCCGGCCAAGTCGTTTTGCGAGCTGGATCCCACCTCCAGGTAGCGATCCAAGCCGTGCAGATCCGCCAGTTCTGCCAGGTAAGCATCGCTGGTCAGGTCGGAGCGAATCGCGGTCAGCTCTCCCACCGACAGATGGGGATAGGACTGAAACAAGAATTCCGTAACCAAAATCCGCAGGACAGAATCCCCCAACAACTCCAGCCGATCGTTGTTCCGTCGGCCATCCAGAGAAGGGTGAATCAGAGCCTGATCCAGCAGATCCCAGCGCAGCTGCTCCAGCAAAGCCGGATCCCTGAATCCAAGGCGGGCCAGCAAATGCTCCAAGGCACGGCGACGGGGCGGGATCAACTCAACCATACACTCAGGTGCTGACGTTGCCTCAGCGGTCAGAACTGCACAGCTTGCAACCATTTTGACCTGAGCCATCTCACCCAGGCCGGGATCCCCGCTCAGGCGGTAAGCCAGCTATGCTACAGGAGTAGTATAGGCTTTTCGAGGGAGGATCCCTGCATGCCCATTCGCGCCAATTCCCCCATTCCCACGACCCAGATGGAAGTGACCAGCATTCGGCTGGAACGTGAGCTGAAGCAGCGACTGAAGGCGTTGGCCGGAAATCAGGGTTACCAGGCCCTCATACGGGAAATTCTTTGGAGTTATGTCCTGCGTCACTCTCAAGGGGCTGCCACCCTCAGTCCTGAGGATATTCGGGCCAGCTTCCCGGCCACGGCCCACCAAGCCCAATGCTGTGCTCTCACCGGACGGGCCATTCAACCGCAGGAGCCAATGTTGCTGGGGTGGACCACCGATGGAAAGTTCGTCGCCCTTAGCTCCTCCTGCTTTTAATCTTTGTTTTGGGGTCTCTCTCCAGTTTGCGAAGGGATCCAACCGGCACGAGTGCCCATCCGTTTAGATGCCACGAAGTTCTCGATATTTTCTGGCCCGTTCCTCGGCTGGATCGGGGGCTTGAGCTTTGGCAACTGCCTCCTCCAGTTGGGCCATCACCGTCTCTGCCGGTTCAGCGGAGCGGACGACGTAAAACATTAGGTTAATGGCTTCGTTGGCCGTCAGTTTGAGGGTTTCTTTTCCCTTGGGCACCAGCGCGATCTTGCCATCTGTGGTTGTGATGGCTGTATGGGATCCCTTAGCCAGAATCTCCCCAGCTTTTTCCAGAGTGACAAGCATATCCGTAGCTCACGGCAGCAGGACATCTACTATCCTATCGAATGTCTTGGGGCAAACGTTCCAGAAGGGTCTAAGCCATTTGGCGGATTGGGTGGGTTCATCATGGGTTGCCATGCTCCGCCAGCCAAGCATGCAAGTGGGGAAACAACTTTTGATTGGCTCCCGGGAAGGGAAATTCCGACAGTTCCGCCGGGCTAACCCAGCGCACCTCACTACATTGCAGGGCTTGGGCTTCTCCGCCCAGGTAGCGGCAGATAAAAGCAATAAGAGTAACGGTGAAATGGGTGTAGGCATGTTCGACGGTGGCTAGCGGCGCGACCACCTCGATATCGATGCCGATTTCTTCCTTCACCTCCCGCACTACACACTCAGCAGCCGTTTCTCCCGGCTCGATTTTCCCTCCGGGAAACTCCCACAGCCCACTGAGCATCGAGCTTTCCAACCGTCGATCGATAAGGATTTCTTTTCCCCGCAGAACAATGGCAACCGCGATTTGCTTATGAGGACGGGAGGCACGGGGTGCAGACATAGGCAATTGTTGGTGTTGACCTCGATTGTAGGCGCTGCAATCCGCTTGCCAAGGGCACCGGCCACAGTGAGGCTTTTTGGGACGACAGACGGTAGCCCCCAAATCCATCAGGGCTTGGTTAAAAGCCCGCGGCTGCACGGGATCCAACAATTGCTGGGAAAGCTGCCACAGCAGGGACAGACACTGGGACGGAGGCTGCTGCAAAGCCACCAAGCGAGCCAGCACCCGCTTGACGTTGCCATCCAAAATGGGCAAAGGCTGATCGAAGGCAGCGCTGAGAATGCCGCCGGCTGTGGTGCGCCCGATCCCCGGCAGAGCCAACACCTGCTCCAGATCCCTGGGGAACTCACCGTTCCGTTCCCGCACCAGGATTTGGGCGGCTTTGTGCAAGTTCAGGGCCCGCCGGTAGTAGCCTAGGCCCTCCCACAGTTTCAGCACCTGCTGCTGGGGGGCTGCCGCCAATGCTGGGATCCCAGGCAGGGTCTGCATCCAGCGCTGAAAGTAGGGAATGACCGTTGCCACCTGGGTCTGCTGTAACATCACTTCCGAAACCCAAATGGCGTAGGGATCCCGGGTGCGGCGCCAGGGCAGATCCCGCCCGTGTTCACGGTACCAACGTTGAAGAGACTGCCGCAAGCGTTGCAAAGAAGCCTCGTCCCAATTCCCTACCTTGTCCGGGAGGCTTGCAGCGCAGGAAAAGCTGCCCTTAGCTTCTGGAAGAGGCTGAGACTCAAGCCGCGTAAGCAAAGTGCAAAGCCCACCAGATCAGGGCCGAAACCACACCGGCCACAATTCCTGCCGAGATCAAAACGACAATTGGGCTATCCGCCCCCTTGAACTTCATAATGCCGCGATTGTAGTCAGCCATCCTTGCCTCCTACCAGCTCTGGCGTTGGGGTTGTCAGGGATGTTGATCGGGATCCAGATCTGCCAGCTCTATTCACAGGGAAAGCTGTGGCGAAGATGTCCCAGTAGAGGTGCTCCGCACCGCCGGCGCAAACATGCCTGGGGAGAAGCACCGTCCTCGGTCATGCATGATACAACCTTAGCATGGAACAGACTTTGACCCTGGTGATTTGGACTGTTTGGAATAACCAGAAGCTAGGCAACCCGCAGGACTAACCGGTCTGCTTCCCACTGTCGAAATAGGTTGAGAAGGTGGTCGGCTCTCTCTTCATGGGCAGCCAGGATCTCAGCGCCAGAACGGGCTTGATTGGCCAGGGGCAGCAGCAGCTCCACCACCTGGTAGCGGGTAGAGGCTATCATCTTGCCCGGGATCCGGGCGACGGGCCAGAAAATATCCATCTTCTGGGTCAGGATCTGGGCCGGATCCAGCTTGCCCAACAGATCTGAAAAGGGGATTTTTTGATCCCAGTAGCGCACGCTGCCATAGCGGACAAACAAGGGGTTGAGTTGCCAGCGGGAGCTCTTAAAAAATTCGACTGTAAAGGGATCCCAGTGGTCCACCTTTTTCCCTTGATGGCAACACCAGAAGAGATTTTGCGTGTGATACAGAGGCTCCAGATACTCCATGACCCGCAGTTGGTCGATGCGAGCAAGGGCCTCGTAGCGGCGATGGAACTCCGGGTGGGTGGCGGCAATCAACGGCCTGGCATTCCAATAGTCCAAGTAGGGGGCGACATCGATAAACTCCAGCCCGGCTTGGGCAAGCAAGTCGGGAATCTCGCCGATGTCGAAAGGAATATCATTGGCATGGAAGAAATTATCGACAATGTTTTCATCTTGTCCATAGTATTCTTGGTGAGCCTTGGCGTGCTTGGCCAAAAGGGAATTGGGGCTGGCTCCCTTCAGCAGTTGCCGCACAAATTCGATCTTTTCTGGGGTTGCAGGTGGGGTGATGCCCAACAACTCCAAGGCTCGCCGAATGCGGTACAGATGCCAACGGCCTGAACGGTTGTAGAGCATCAGCGCCATCACCCCATCGGGAGCCAACCGCGATGCCAGATTGCTCAAAGCCTTCACCGGATCGGCAGTGTGGTGGATTACCCCGTAGGAGCTAATCATGTCAAAGCTGCCTTCGGGCCAAGTAGAGGGATCCAGCAGATCCCCGTACTGCACGGAGCAGTTGCGTAGGCCGTGGTGCTTAATTCGCTTCTGGGCCATCTCCAGGGCTGGGCGACTGATGTCAATCCCGACCACCGAACCATAGCCGGGGTTGCTGGCGGCAATGCCATGCACTTCCCAGCCGGTGCCACACCCGGCCACCAAAAACCTGGATCCTGTGGGCTCTTGCAGCCTACGGGTGCGGGCGTACTGCGCCAAGGTATAGCTGCCCAGACTGGAGAAGCCCTCAAAGGGCCGGTCGTAAGGAATAGGAGGATAGGGGAACGTCTCGTACTGGGCCTGCACCGCCCGGGTAATCTCGGCTTCGCTCACCTCGTACTGGGCCTGCACCGCCCGGGTAATCTCGGCTTCGCTCACC
>NZ_JANSIB010000117.1:5009-8276 GCF_047461895.1 Synechococcus sp. R55.8
GCCCGCTTGTAGGCTTCCTCCAGCGTCTCTGCCAAGGTGGGGTGAACGTGCACCAAGCCGGCCAGTTCTCGCACCGTGGCCCGGCGAGCAATGGCCTGAGCCGCCTCGTGGATCAAATCCGCTGCATGTGCCCCCAAGATGTGGGATCCCAGCAATAGGCCGGTACTCTTGTCGAAGACCAGCTTGACCATGCCCTCCGTCTCTCCCGAAGCAATAGCCTTGGAGTTGCCGCCAAAGTAGGTGCGCACCGTGCCCACGCTGTAGCCTTCCTCCTTGGCCTGAGGTTCGGTCAGCCCCACAAAACCCATTTCCGGGTGGGTGAACACCGCGGCCGGGATGCTGAGGTAGTCCATGTAGGCAGTACGGCCACAGATGTTTTCCACGGCCACTCTCCCCTGAGCTGCCGCCGCGTGAGCCAACATCATTTTGCCTGTCACATCCCCAATGGCCCAGAGGTGAGGCAAATCGGTGGCCATGCGGCTATCGACGGGGATGAACCCCCGTTTGCCGGTGTCGATGCCCAACTCGGCCAAGCCCAGCCCCTCTGAGACCGGGATCCGACCGGCAGCCACCAGGCAGCCATCTACTTGCAGCGTCTCCCCGTTGGAGAGGTGAATCGTTACTGGCTGGCCAGGGATCACCTGCTTGGCCGTGATCCCCACGTAGGTCTGGATTTGCCTGGGCTTAATCAGCACCCGCTGGGCCAGGCGGGCAATATCGGGGTCAAAGGCCGGCATCAGGGTCTCCAGGGCTTCGATGAGGATGACCTGGGATCCCAAGGCAGTGTAGATGTCGGCAAACTCCTGGCCGATGTAGCCGCTGCCGATAATGGCCAGCCGCTCCGGGATCCACTCCAGCCGCACCGCCTCGTCGCTGGTGAACACCGTCCGGCCATCCACCTCGATGCCGGGGGGCACAAAGGGGCGGGAGCCCGTAGCAAGAATAACATCCTGCGCCGTGTAGGTATAGGATCCCTTCTCTTCCTGGACTTCCACCTGCTGGGGTGCCACCAACTTGCCCCGCCCTCTCAGGATTGTTACCCCCAGCCTCTCCAGGGAGCGGGTCATGTCGGCGCGGATTTTCTCCACCACCTGGGCGGCATGATTGGCAATAGCCTCTCGGTTCACCTGAAGGGATCCCACTTGGATGCCCAGCCCAGAGCTATGTTGCAGTTCCCGCAGGCGTCCTGAGGCGGCCAGCAGAGCCTTGGAGGGGATGCAGCCGCGGTTGATGCAGGTGCCGCCCATTTCTGCACCTTCGACGATGGCGGTTTTCAGGCCGGATTCGACCGCATGCAAAGCAGCGCCGTGACCGCCGACGCCGGCACCGATGATGATCAAGTCAAAATCGAAGCTCATGGCGAGATTGGATAACCGGTGCCTCATTTTCTCACCTTGTTGGCCTTCCCAGAAACCTGGCTAGGGGCACCCAAGCCATGCAGTAGCATAGAGTCGCTTGTAGGCGGGTGGGGGTACACATGACACTCCAAGCTTTGATTTTCGATGTGGACGGCACGCTGGCGGACACGGAGCGGGATGGTCATCGCGTGGCCTTTAACGCTGCCTTTGCCGAGGCAGGGCTGGACTGGCACTGGTCGGTGGAGCTGTACGGCCAGCTCTTGGCCATTACGGGAGGTAAAGAGCGCATTCGCCATTTCGTTGCAACCTGCCAGCCGCCGCTACCCCCTGGTGAAGATTTAAATGCCCTCATTGCCCGGCTGCACCAGGCCAAAACCCGCCACTACACTGCCCTATTGGCCCAAGGGGGGATCCCACTCCGCCCAGGGGTGAAGCGCCTCCTGCAGGAGGCCAGAGCTGCTGGGATCCGCTTGGCCATTGCCACCACCACCACGCCGGAAAATGTAACAGCCCTTTTGGAGCACGCGCTGCCGGAGAGCCTAAGCTGGTTTGAAGTGATCGCTGCCGGCGATATTGTCCCCGCCAAAAAGCCCGCCCCCGACATCTACTTCTACACCCTGGAACAGATGGGGCTGCCCCCCCAGGCCTGCCTGGCCTTTGAAGACTCGGAGAATGGGCTGCGCTCGGCCCAGCAGGCCGGTATTCCCACTGTGGTGACGGTAAACGACTATACCCGGGATCAGGATTTTTCCGGGGCAGCTTTGGTGTTGGATCACCTAGGGGATCCTGAGAATCCCTTTCGGGTGTTGGCGGGAACGGTGGGATCCCACCGCTACTTCACCCTGGAGTTGGCCTGCCAAGTCCATGCCCAAGCCATTCCCTCTGAGGTGGGAAACTGATGTCAGCAGCAGAGCTCCCAGACCTGCGGCAGCGCCTAGAGGCTCATCTGCAGCAAGTGGCCCAGCCCCGGGATCCCGACTGGTCGCCCTTGGGCCATCAGCAGGTGGAGCGCTACATCCAAGAGCAGCTTTCTAAGTGGGGATCCCTGGAGTCCTTCCCCTTTGAGGCCGGTGGCCGCCTGCACCGCAACTGGATCTTGAAATTGCCGGGATCCCGTTCTGGCCGCCAACCCATCCTCATCGGAGCCCACTTTGACGCTGCCCCGGCAACCCCTGGAGCAGACGACAACGCCAGCGGCATAGCGGTGTTGCTGGAATTGGCCCGCCATTTTGCCGCCAACCCTGCCCCTTCCCCCCTGTGGCTGGTGGCTTTTGACCTGGAGGAGCGGGGAATGGTGGGCAGTGGGGCTTACGCCCAGTTTCTTCAACGTCAGAGGCAATCCCTACGGCTGATGCTGTCTTTGGAAATGCTGGGCTACCGGGATCCCGCCCCCGGATCCCAACGCTACCCCGCTGGCCTTGAGAAGCTCTACCCCAACCGGGGAGATTACATCGGTCTCATCGGCAACTGGCCCACCTGGGGGGATCTGCTCAAGCTGCAGCGTGATTTTCAAAAAGTGGGGATCCCTTGCTGTTGGTTGTTGGCCGGGCAGCGGGGCCTAATCCTGCCTGCCACTCACCTGAGCGACCACTCCCCCTTTTGGGATGCGGGCTACGCCGCCGTTATGGTTACCGACACCGCCTTCTTGCGCAACCCTCACTACCACAAGCCAAGCGACACCCTCGAAACCCTAGATCAAGACTTCCTGACGGGGGTCTGCCAGGGCTTGATGGCCGGGATCCGCTCGCTGTAGCTCTTCCAAACACCACAGTCGTTCAACAACAAGTAGCGTGCGTTAAGTCCTAACTCCCCTCTCTCTGGAAGGAGGCTGGGGGTAAGGGTAGAGTTGGCATCCTCAGCTAGAAATCGCAGGAGCCCCGCACTGTACCCGTAGGGTCAGTGTCGGGAG
>NZ_JANSIB010000118.1:0-7964 GCF_047461895.1 Synechococcus sp. R55.8
GCTGCATAGTTGAACAGTGATGTTCAGCAGTGTTCAGCGTAAATGTATCAGGAACCCACAAGACCATCCTCTTCACCCTAAATCAAGCCCCGACTTTTGAGGCGACGATGGAGCAAAAGCAGCGTATCCGCCTCGCCGACATTGCCCGGAAACAACACCACCGGCAGGTTGGGAAAGCGGGGATGATCGGACGGGGTGATCACCATCGAGATCCCAGGGTAGACTTGCCCCAGCAGACGCACCGCCGGCAAGTTGAGGCCAACGCTGAGGGTGTCGTTGGAGGTGATGCCGCCCTTGCTGATGAGATAGCCGATCCCTTCTGGCAGCCCCTGCACCACACCCATCAACAACCGGGAAACCTTCTGCCCAAAAGCTAGGCGCATTTCTACGGCGTCCTTTTCGAACGTCAGTTCCTCTCGGCTGGTGTAGACCACCGGCGTCAGACCCTTCTCGTAGGCGCTGTGAACTTGGGCCAGGATCCCTGGCAGCAGCTCCGCGTCGGGATCCAATAGTCGCCTCACCTCCACCTCGATGCCTTGGGTTTCAGGCTCCTGCAGAAGGCGGGCCAACTGCTGGCTGGACTTTTGCACATGGGATCCCACGATCACCACCCCCGGTTGAGAGGAGCGAACAAACTGCCCCATCTGTTCCGGGGGAACGGGTTGTGGCGGCAACTGGGCCAGAGCCGTCAGGAGGCTGGCGGCACTGCGAAACAAAAAGCGTTTGCCTTGAGAGGCTGCCGCCAAAACATCTTGGGCAAAGCGATCCAGATCCGCCTGGGTTTCTCCATCCACCACACAGCAGACATTCCCCTCCAGACTCAAAAGCCGCTCCAGACAGCCGGCGCGAATCTGCTCTAGGGTCAATCGCTCCACCTGCTCAGCCCGGATCCGCCCCTGGGTTTTCTCCTGCACATAGTCCGGCAAATAGCTGTGGTGGTAGCCAAACACCGAGTCGCGGGCAAACTCCGTCTCATGCACCGGCACCCAGCGCTCCCCCACCCGTAGGTAGTGGACACTGTTGCGGGTGATGCGCCCTCCCTCAAAAAAGGCCGGCACCAGAAAATGGGCATCAAAAGGCCCCAGCTCTGCTGCCATCACATCCGTTTCCAGGGGGTAATGCCCCCGCAGCGTCGAGTCGGAGCGGCTAACAAAAAGGGCCCGCTCCCACCCCAGCTCCCCCATGGCCTGCTTGAGGGCCCGGCAGACCGACCGCGTCACCTCTTCGGCCTTGGCCGGCGGCAGGGATCGGGTGTTGGTGAGGATAAAGCGAATTGGCGAGCTATCCTGCAACCCCAGCTTCAAGGTCTCCGGATCCCAGCGGGTGAGGAGCAGGCAACTGTGAACGGTTTGGGATCCGGTGGGATCATCGTCCAACACAATGATGGGGGGAAGAGCCATGAGACCGTCTCAATCGACAAAGCAACCCGAGAACTCCAGACAGACGAATCCCCCTCAAAGGGCAACCGCTATTTTCATCTTCCCCCAAGTTGGCCATCTTCCCTGCCCCTATTCCAGGCGAAGTTTGCCATGATTGAGATCAGCTGGCTCTGGTGATCCAAAACAACTGCAACCCTTCCCCCCCCTGCCCACATCCATGGGAGAAAGCCATGGGGCAAGCTGAGCTGCAACTTCAGATTAAGCGGATTCAGCAGGATGTGCTGCGTATGGGGGCATTAGTGGAAAAATCGGTGGTCTTGGCCCAGCAGGCCCTGTTTGAACAGAACTTGGCCGCCGCCGAACAGGTGATCGCCCAAGACAAGCAAATTGACCGTTTTTATCGTCAAATCGAGAAAGACTGTATTAATTTGATTGCCTTGCGCTCCCCGGTGGCGCGGGATCTGCGCTGGATCAGTACCCTGATGCAACTGGTACGCGATCTGGAGCGGATTGGCGACTACGCCAAAGATTTGGCCGAAGTGGCCCTGCGCTTGGTCATGTACCCGCCGCCCCCGGAGCTGGGTCGTATTCAGGTGATGATGCAGCGTTGCCAGAAAATGCTCAGCCACAGCCTAGTGGCCCTGACAGAATTGGACGCCGACCTGGGCCGACAACTGAAGCGGGAAGACGACGCCGTTGATGAAGATTACACTAACCTTTACAATACGTTGGCGCAGCAGTCTGACATTCGCGGATCGGTCGAGCCTATTCTATTGATGTTGCTGGCGATCCGTTACCTGGAGCGTCTGGCCGACCACAGCACCAACATCGGTCAGCGGGTAGCTTTTATCGTCACCGGCCAGCGTGACTAACGCCAACGGGTTGGGTCTTGTGATGTCTTAACCCCTCTTCTTCTCTCCTCTTTTGCCAATACCCAAAATGGACTTCTCTCGAATTTTTCAGCATTTTCTCTCTCAGCCTCCCGAGCAATTGACCGACAAAGATACTCTTCTTGCTCTCTTGCAGTCCGCCGATCCAGAAGCGCCGGAAATGCTGGAGATTGCCCTCGATGGCCTGGTGCGGGCCGGGTTTCTGGAACGATCCGGGGATCCACCCCGTTATCGGCGCAAGCCGGACGAATCTTTGGTGGTGGGGCGTTTGCGCTGTTCCAGCAAAGGCTTCTGCTTCGCCATTCGGGACGAGCCGGGGGTAGAGGATGTGTACATCCACGGCAGCAACCTCAGCGGCGCCTGGAATGGGGATCAGGTGTTGGCGCGGGTCACCAAAGATGGCAACCGTCGCCGCAGCCCTGAGGGAGAGGTGGTGGCCGTTGTGGAGCGGGCCAATTCTGCCCTGGTGGGTCGCCTCAAACAGACGGAACAGGGTTTTCGGGTGGTGCCCTTGGACGACCGGCTGCTGTTCGAGCTGGCCCTGACGGAGGGATCCCCTGTCGAGCTGGCAGAGGGGCGGGTGGCCTATGTGGAGGTGAATCGCTACCCGCTGGGGGATCTGCCCCCAACCGGAACCATTCGCAAAATTTTGGGCGACGGCCCAGAGGCCTCCATCGATGCAGATTTGGTCTGTTGCAAGTACGACCTACCGCAGGAGTTTCCCGCCCCGGTGTTGGAGGCAGCAGCAGCTCTGCCCAAAAAGCTCAGCCGCTCTGACCAAAAGGGCCGCCGCGATCTGCGCGATTGGTTTTGCATCACTTTGGAGCCTTTGGATCTGCAGCATCCCCACGGCTTGGAACCCAACGTGGCTGTTTCCTTGCAGCGGCAAGAGAATGACCACTGGCTGCTGGGGATCCACATTGCTGACGTGGCCCATTGGCTGGATCCCGACCACCCCTTGGAGCAAGAGGCTCAGCAGCGGACGGCCACCGTCTACCTCGATACGATGGTGCTGCCTCTCTTTCCGCCGGAGGTGCACAACCGCCTGGCTCTGTTGCCACAGCAGGAGCGCTTGGCCTATTCACTGCTAGTGACCCTCGACCCAGAAGGGGTGGTACAAAACTTCGAGATTTACCCCAGCCTGGTGCAATCGCGGGCTCACCTGTCCTATGGTCAGGTGCAGGCTCTTTTGGCCACCACCGCCGACTTGGGCCCCGACGAAGAAGTGCCGGAGTTGATGGCCCTGCTGCAAAACCTGCTGCGCCTTAGCCAGATCCTACGGGCCAAACGTCACCAGGCGGGGGGATTTGACCTGCCCCTGTTGGATTTGCTCACTCCCCACTCTGCCGATGAAAGCGGCTACGGCCCCCTCTTGATCAGCGATCGCCTCGGCGCCCATGCCCTGATGACGGAAATTCTCCTGCTGGCCAACCAAATCCTGGGCCACCATTTGCGCCAGTTGGGGATCCCTTCTTTGGCCCGCGTGCAGCCTGCCCCTGCCGCCGAGGCCCTGCAGAGCTTTTTGCGCCTGGCCAATGCCATGAAGCTGGATCTGAATTTGCAAGATCCCGCTGTCGTAACTCTGGCGGACTGGCAGCGGATTTGTGCCCGCATCACCGCTCCCGATGTGTTGGCCTCTGGCGCGAGCCCGGCCTTGGTGGCGCAGATGCTGGCCACCTTGCCCCCGGTCGAGTATCGTCTTCAGCCTCTGGAAGAACACCTGGGCCATTTTGGCTTGGGCCTCAAAGAACCCTACGCCACCTTTACGGCCCCCTTGCGCCGCTATGCCGACTTGCTCAATTTGCGTGCTCTGCACCTGGCCCTAAGCAAAGGACGCGATCGCCGCAGCCCTCGCTCCAAAACTGTGGTGGATCTGCACGGCCCCAGCGGCTACGGCCAAATCGACTGGCAAGTGTTGCCGCCCAAGGTGCAGGAGGAATGGCAGGCGTTTCTCCAGGCGCAACTGCCCAAAATTCAGGAGGGGTACCGGATCCGGCAGCAGGCGGAACGGGAGCTGATGGGCCTGAAGCGCTCTGAGTTCATGCAAAAGCACCTGGGAGAGGTGTTCCCCGGCCTAATCATCGGTGTCCAGAACTACGGCTTTTTTGTCCAGGTGGATCCCATCTTGGCGGAAGGCTTGGTGCGGGTCAGCACCCTGAAAAACGATTGGTACGAGTACCGCAGCCGTCAGCAGGCGCTGGTGGGACGCAAGAGTCGGCGCCAGTTTCGCCTGGGGGATCGGGTGGAGGTGCAGATTAAGAACGTGGATTACTACCGCCAACAAATTGACCTGGCGGTAATCGGGGAAGGCCGTCCCTACGAAGAAGAAGAATAAGGCGGGGATCCCTCCATGGATCGCAGCTGGAGAGGACGGTTGTTGCGAACTCTGGCTCTGGCAAAATAGGCGATACCTAGATCAGGAAGATCCTACCGGAGCTTCCGGCACCCAGCTCTACTGCCCCGAAAGAGTCCAGGGTGCTCCCTGTGTCTGTATTGCCTTCCTATACTGAGTAGCAAAGCTCTGCCGAACTCCTATGCAGCCCACCAATCCCAACCAATTTACCGAAAAAGCTTGGAGCGCCATTGTCCAATCCCAAGATGTGGCCCGGCGGCACCAGCAGCAACAGTTGGAAACCGAGCATTTGCTGATCTCCCTTCTGGATCAAGAGGGGGGGCTCACCCAAACCCTCCTGCAACGGGCAGGTATCGATCCGAGGCTGGTGCGGGATAAAGTGGAAAGCTTCATCAACCAGCAGCCCAAGTTGGCGCGGGTGGATCAGCTCTACTTGGGTCGCGGCCTGGAAACCACCCTGGATCGGGCCGAGGAGTTTCGCAAAGAGTACGGCGATGATTTCATCTCGGTGGAGCACTTGTTTTTGGGATCCCTGCAAGATGAGCGGGTGGGCAAGCGGGTCTTGGCACCCCTGGGCCTGACGGTAGAGCGCCTCAAACCGGTCATCAAAGAGGTGCGAGGCAAACAGCGGGTCACCGACAAAAACCCCGAATCCCGCTACGAAGCCCTGGAGCGCTATGGCCGCGATCTCACCCAGGCGGCCCGCGAAGGGAAGCTGGACCCGGTGATCGGGCGAGATGACGAGATCCGCCGCGTCATTCAGGTGCTCTCCCGCCGCACCAAAAACAACCCCGTCCTCATCGGCGAACCCGGCGTGGGGAAAACAGCCATTGTGGAGGGCCTAGCCCAGCGCATCAACCGGGGAGATGTGCCGGAGTCTCTGAAAAACCGGCGAGTCATTGCTCTGGACATGGGCGCTCTCATTGCCGGGGCCAAGTACCGCGGGGAATTTGAAGACCGCCTCAAAGCTGTGCTCAAAGAGGTCACTGAATCCGAAGGCCAGATCATCCTCTTCATCGACGAGTTGCACACCGTTGTCGGCGCCGGGGCCGGCGAAGGGGCCATGGATGCCGGCAACTTGCTCAAACCCATGCTGGCGCGGGGCGAGTTGCGCTGTATCGGCGCCACCACCCTGGATGAATACCGCAAGCACATCGAAAAAGATGCGGCCCTAGAACGCCGCTTTCAGCCGGTGTACGTGGATCAGCCTTCGGTGGAAGATACCATCTCCATCCTGCGCGGCCTCAAAGAGCGCTACGAGCTGCACCATGGGGTGAAAATCAGCGACTCCGCCTTGGTGGCGGCAGCGGTGCTCTCCAACCGCTACATCTCCGAGCGCTTCCTGCCCGACAAAGCCATCGACCTGGTGGACGAGGCGGCGGCCAAGCTGAAGATGGAGATCACCTCCAAGCCCGTCGAGCTGGACGAGATCGACCGGCGCATCATGCAACTGCAGATGGAGGAGCTCTCCCTGAAAAAAGAAGATGATGCTGCCTCTAGAGATCGCCTCAGCAAAATTGAGCAGGAGCTGGCCAACCTGACGGAGCGACAACGGGAGTTGAATGCTCGCTGGCAATTTGAAAAAGAGGCTATCGAACGCCTGCAAAGCCTTAAAGCCGAGCGGGACGCCGTCAAGCTTCAAATCGAACAGGCTGAACAAAAATATGACCTCAACCGCGCTGCCGAGCTCAAGTACGGCAAGCTGATGGAATTGGAGCGGCAAATCCAAGAGCAGGAGGCTCACCTGGCCAAGCTGCAGGCCAACGGCGAGCCGCTGCTGCGGGAGCAAGTGACTCCTGAAGATATCGCTGAGATCGTCTCCCGCTGGACCGGGATCCCAGTCACCAGCCTGATGGAGTCGGAAAAGCAGAAGCTGCTGCGCCTGGAAGCCCATTTGCACCAGCG
Source organism: Synechococcus sp. R55.8 (assembly GCF_047461895.1). NCBI lineage: Bacteria > Bacillati > Cyanobacteriota > Cyanophyceae > Synechococcales > Synechococcaceae > Synechococcus > Synechococcus sp. R55.8. The sequence goes on from NZ_JANSIB010000118.1 coordinate 6,528, forward strand.
GGTGGTGGGCCAAGACGAGGCGGTAGCCGCCGTAGCGGCAGCCATTCGGCGCGCCCGGGCCGGCATGAAGGATCCCAATCGCCCCATCGGCTCTTTCCTGTTCATGGGGCCCACTGGCGTGGGGAAAACCGAGCTGGCCCGTGCTTTGGCGGAGTTCCTCTTCGACACTTCCGAGGCGATGGTGCGCATCGACATGTCCGAGTACATGGAGAAGCACTCGGTCTCTCGTTTGGTGGGGGCCCCTCCAGGCTACGTGGGCTACGAAGAAGGCGGGCAGCTCTCCGAGGCGGTGCGGCGACGCCCCTACTCGGTGGTGCTGTTTGACGAGGTGGAAAAAGCCCACCCGGATGTCTTCAACATCCTGCTGCAGGTGCTGGACGATGGCCGCATCACCGACTCCCAAGGGCGGACAGTGGACTTCAAAAACACCATCATCATCATGACCAGCAACATCGGCAGCGACCTCATCCTGGAAATTGGGGCCGATGAAAGCCGCTACGAGGAGATGAAAACTCAGGTGCTGGCCATGCTGCGGCACCACTTCCGACCGGAGTTTTTAAACCGGGTGGACGAGCTGATCATCTTCCACGCCCTCACCAAAGAGCAAATTCGCCAGATTGTCGGCCTGCAAATGCAGCGGGTGGAAAAGCTGCTGGCAGATCAGCAAATCGAGATCCTGCTCACCGAAGAAGCCAAGGACTACCTGGCAGAGGTGGGCTACGACCCAGTGTTCGGGGCCCGTCCCCTGAAGCGGGTGATCCAGCGGGAGATCGAAAACCCCATCGCCACCAAGCTGCTGGAAAACGAGTTCCTACCCGGCGACCGCATTTTGGTGGATGTAGCCAACGAGCGGTTGATCTTCCGCAAGATCGGCTCTCAGCCCAGCCAAGAGCCGCCGGCGGCTGTGGCCGTCAGCTAAGTCGGGGTCCTTCCGTCAAAGCGTAATCACTTGGTCAGGTGGGTTGTCCTTCAAGGCCTCGTAGAGGTCAGGGAAACAGCCCACCTGCACTCCTTTGACGACGTTTTTGGGAACGCACCGAGCTAGCTCTCTGCGCCCGCGTCCTTGAGCGTCGCACCAGCGGGGTTCCCCTTCGGCTAGGTTGCGCTCCAGAGCGCACATGTCACACATCATCAGCAGGATGTTTTGCTCTTGGGCAACTTTGGCCAAGCGCTCGCCAATGGGATCCCCCTGCCGCAAAACAAAGCAGTTGTCGTCGAAAAAGAACATGCCCACCACCTGCGCTCCATGCACCCCTGCTTCTAGCTGAGGCAGGATCATCTGGCCCAACTTATAGGTGCCGCAGCGAGGGTGAGTGAACACGTAGGCAACTTTCATGAGGCCCCCTTGCCGTTTTCAATTTTGATTATCAGTAATTATCATTTTCAGCTAGAAATCGCAGGAGCCCCGCACTGTACCCGTAGGGTCACTGCCGGGAG
>NZ_JANSIB010000119.1:0-7910 GCF_047461895.1 Synechococcus sp. R55.8
CGATCGCTTCTTTCCTGAACCATGTTCAGGAGAGTTCAGCGTGAATGTATCAGCTAGTGCACAATGCTAAGGAAAAAGTTTCATTCCCGCTTAAAAATGACTATGCGGATTGTCCTCGAACTCCAGGGTGCAGAACTTTAAGGTTCGGCAGTTTTCCGCTACCGTGCGCCTCACGCTCTCCGGTAAGCCTTCCGGTATTTCCGCGTCGATTTCCAGGGTAATTTTGACAGTGGCTCCTGGCAGATTGGTCAGGTGCCGGATGACCTCGTCGGCAAGGGTTGCAACATCTCTGTTGACCCGCAGGGGATCCATTTCCACCCTGCCGTAAAATCGCCTCGGCAACGCCGGCTGGGAAACTTGATTTCCTTGATTCGTAACTGGGGAATCCTCCTCGCTGGGGCCAGGAAGAGGCGGAGTGCTGTCTGGGAAGATGCAGGGCGCCTTTGGGGAAGGAACTTGAAGGGCTTCCAATTGACGGCGGGCAACCTCTGGCTTGACCAGCAGGCTGTTGGAACCGATGCTGGGCTTGACTATGGCTGCCACTTGCAAGCCGAGGTATTTGCCTTTGGACTCATCGAAGGCCTCTGCGTAGGCAAAGCTATCCTCCCAAGCAGTTGAGGCTACCCCGTCTTCTACAGCTCTTAGAAGGACGGATGGGTCTTTCAAGCGGGGTAGGTAGAGGTACTGGGCCAGGCATTCCCACAGTCGTTTGAGATCGATGTGATCAGCCTCGCGCCAGAGGAATCTATCCAGCGTATCCAGGCGGAGGGTGATGGCAGAGTAAGCGGTAACCAGATCCCCCTCGTGGACAGCTTTGCGGCTGGCTTGCAAAATGGGGGAATCTTGCCCCTGCAGTCGGCATTCTTTCCACTCTAGACTGCCTTGGGGATCAGGCTGGGCTGGGATCAGCAGCCATTGATAGGTTTCCCGCAGAGCAGCCTCAACAGCAGCCTCGGATTGGTGCAGCTTGGTATTGGCTTGGGCGGTTTGGAAGGCATCTAGGTTGAGGAGATCTTTGTCTTCCAGGATCCCTTTCCAAGCTAGGTATTGGGCGGTATTGCGTTCTAGGCTTTCCAGGCGGGTTTTGTCGGGCGCCAAAAACAGCAGCATGTTCCTGTAGTAGCGGGGGCCGCTGCCGCGACGCTGGAGGGCCTGCTCAGCCCAGACTCGCCCAGGGCTATCCTGGCTACCCCGGCTATGGGAATACTGAGGATGCAGGATCACCAGCCGCACGCCTAAAGTGGGATCGTCGGGAATATCGGCAGTGGAGTCGGGGGCAACGTGAACGGCGCTGAACTCACCGCGATTTCTGTCGGCTTTGAGGCGCCGGATGATCTCTTGGCAGAGGGTGTGGGGCTCGTCCCTCAACAGTTGCTCGGCTCGCTCCTGAGCAGTGCGGTTGACGTTGGGCTGGGTGGAAATCCAGTAGCGACTGCCATCTCCGTATAGGTAAGTTGCCTGGTCGGATAGCCGCCGCAGGGCATCGCCGAAGGTGATGGGGTGTTCTCCCGGTTGCACGCAGCCCAGCTTGATGCGGCGCTCCTCAATGCCGCGGTTGGCGGCCCGCAGGGTGGGGGCGGATCCCATGTAGATGGTGCGGGCAACCCGGCGACAGGCGGAATACCGGCCCAGGTTGGGGTGATCTCGGTCGAGAGTCAGGGGCAGGGAAGTGGGGCCATCCACGTCTTTGTCGATTACCGGCAGCCAGTTGTCGTCTAGGTAGCGGGTCAGCTCTGCTTGTACCTGTTGATCGTCCATGGGGATGTGGGCGGGCAGGATCATCAGGCTGCGGTCATTTCGCTCCCAGAGGGTGTGGATGACCCTGGCCATCAGCCGTAGCACACCGCGGGTGCGTTGAAACTTGTCGAGAGTAGACCAGTCGGAGTAAAGGCGGTCAAACAGCTCTGGGTGAATGGGATAAGCAGCCTTGAGGCGGCGTTCGTAGTCACTTTCTTTGCACTCGCTGGGAAATTCCTGGCTTTGGCTGCGATAGAGATCCATGAACGCTTTCACCACGGCATCCCGCTGCACAAATAGCTCGGGATTGGTGAGGGGCTGAAACAGGCGGCGGCGGACAATTTCAAAGCTTTCTTCAGCGCTCGCGGGCCGCCAAGGGGATTCCACCCGGCCAATGGCATTTCTCAGGCGAACCAGAGCTTCTTTGCCCCGCTCCCCGCCAATTTCGATATCCGAAGAAGGAAGGCTCACCACCAGCAGTGTATCTTTTGCGTTCTTGGCCGATTCGCTCAGGGTTTGGGCAAAGGTAAACTGGGTGTCGAAACTGCCGCCGGCTAGGTCAGGGCTGTCGTGGAGTTGGCGAGCATAGGCCACCCACTCATCGATTAGGATCAGGCAAGGGGCATAGCGGTTGAACAAGACTTTAAGCGCATCGCCGGGGTTGGTGGAAGTTGCGTCGGCCTGCTGCACCCGCGCATAGCCTTCGGCACCTCCCAGTTGCCAGGCCAACTCCCCCCAAAGGGTGCGGATCAGGGGGCGGTTTTGCTGGGCGTGCTCAGGCTTGTAGGAGGGAATGCCGCTGGGCTGGAGCTTGTTCCCCACCAGGACGGCTATCCTGACGTTTTGAGGTGGTCTCTGCAGGCCGACGGCTTGGAGAAGAGACTCTGTGCCGGGTAGGGGGCCCTCACCCCTAGCCCCTCTTCCAAAGAGGTGGTAGAGGGCAAGCATGGCGTGGGTTTTGCCGCCGCCAAAGTTGGTCTGCAACTCTATCACGGGATCCCCCCCTTGGCCGCTGAGGCGCTTCAGGGCATTGGTGAGCAGTTGTTGCAATCCCTCGGTAAGGTAGGTGCGGCGGTAGAACTCGACGGGATCCCGGTACTCATCCGAACCTTCGCCCAGGTAGACTTCCCAAAGATCGGCGGCAAATTCGGCTTGTTGGAAGCGACCTGAAGCCACATCGGGGTGGGGAGTGGCAACCTCGCGCCAGGGCTTGAGGCCAGCCTGGGGCTGACCTTCTGTAGGGGATCCCATAGCGCGACGGCTTTCCCGCTTGGCCTGTTCTTCGAAGCGCAGTCGCAGTAGCTCTTGTTTTTGTTTTTCAACTTCGGCAGCTTGGGGGGCAGCAATGGCGCTCAGCAGTCGGGCAACGCTATCGAGGGCGCGATAGGCATCGTCAAAACCAAAAGTGCAGGTGTGGGCCCAGGTGTTGCGGGTATTGCGCAGCTCGCTGACTAGGGTGCGCTCCGCTTGTCCCAGAGTTTGCCTGAAGACGGTGTTCCACTGCTCCCACATGAGAGTCAGCAGCGCCAAAACATCTTCCTCCAGGATCTGCTCAGGACTTTTGAATTTGGGAGAGCTCTCGGGCAGGTTGTCGGCGACAACTGTCAGCCACTTCTCTCCATGGAAGGCTTGCATCTCCCGCACGACAAAAGGATAAAGCCCCTGCCGCAGAAGGTTGAGGGCGCGTCCAACTCGTTCGTGGTTGCTGATAGCCATAAGTGATTGAATGAAATTGAAGTTAGGGGGTGGGTCGATTATTTCCAGATTAAAGTGAGATCCACAACAAAGCCAGGGAGAACCGGATCCCCAGACAAGCTAGTAGGCCGCTCCAAAACTTGCACCAGCTGACCTGGGCGGTAGACGTAAACCCGCTGGCTTTCTGGATCGATCAGCCAGCCCAGTTGGGATCCGTTGTCTAGGTACTCCTGCAGCTTGGCCTGAAGGATAGCCAGCTCGTCAGTGGGGGACTTCAGTTCCAGCACAAAGTCGGGGCAAAGAGGAGCAAAGCGACGACGCTGCTCCGGGGTAAGCTGCTGCCAGCGCTCTTTGGCAATCCAAGCGGCATCGGGAGAGCGGATGGCCCCATTGGGCAGGGCAAAGCCCGCGGAAGAGTCAAAGACAAAACCTAAGTTCTTGCCTCGATTCCACTGCCACAGTTGGCCCAGCAGGTCGGCATTGCGGAATCCAGTTTCGCTGCCTGCAGGGGCCATGGCAATCAGTTCTCCTTGGGCAGTGCGTTCCAGGCGCAGCTCAGGATTTTGCCGGCAAAGCTGTTCGAAAACTTCATCGGTTAAATTCAAAGCCGGTTGCAGGTTGAGGGCAAGCATCATCTTCTTTGGGCAAAACTCTCAGAGTACGTGGCCTATGGCTCGTATTAATTCCCTAAGATGGAGCGTATTTTTTGGCGAAGGGCACGAAGGGCTGGACTTCTACCCAGATCTCGACTTTGGGCCAAGACTTCTGGCACCCACTCTAAAATCGGTAGCTGAGGAAAGGTTGGGCTGGTGGCAGAAGCCTGATATTGGCCGGATTGCAGGATGTAGATGGTTAGCTGGTTGCCTTGATAAACCCAAAGTTCGGGCACTCCTAGGCGGGTGTAAGCCTCAATCTGGGTTTTGGAAGTAACATCCACTTCGATGGCCAGATCCGGAGGCGGGTCAACAGATAGATCCAGCCGATCTTTGCCAATCACGGCCTGGTGATTTTGGATATAGAAGCATTCATCAGGTTCGATCCCGTAGTTCATTGCTTGCTGTTTGAAGGTAGCTGACCCAAAACATTCGCAGTCAACTTCCAGTTCCTCTAGCAAGATTTTGACAATGTCTCCAATGATGGATTTTTCTCGCTCATGCTTGGGTGAGGGCATTCTGATTTCCAATATCCCATCGCTGTAGGCAATACGGCTGGCTCGCTTTTCGCCCAGCTCATCTAGGATGGCTTCAAAGTCTAACCAATTCAGATTGTGAATCAGCAGGCGCTGGCCGGGTGGGATGGTGAGTTGTCGAAGCTGGAGGGTGACCATCGTCTGGTTGGGTCTGAGGTCTTTTAGGCTTTGCTTCCCCCAGAGGTAGGGGGCTAAAGCAAGCTGGGCTGGAAAGGATCATGCTGCTTTTTCTTCATTTCGGATGCTAGCCGGTTAATTTCCGGCCAGGCAATGACGAGAGTGTTATAGGCTAGGGCTTCTTGAGTCCAGCCTTTCTTTTCGCAGAGGGTATAGAGCCGATAGGCCAGATCGCGGGCAACCGCACCTCTATCTCCCAAGGCAGCCAGGAGAGCGGCGGCTTCCATTTCTCCTTTCCGATCGAGGGTGTGGATGAGGGTCTGGGTGATGAGCCAGGCGGAGGAAGCAAGGAGCAAGGAGAGGGAATCTGCTCCCTTTTCTTTTCTCTGGGCTATTTCCTCTCTTCTCAACAACCGCACCTTGCCGGCCTTGGCTTCTAGGATCCCAAGTTCCTCAAGGGACTCAATGCTGACGTTTCTGGCCTTGCTGAGGACTTCTGCTTCCCCGTAGGGGCCTGGCTCAAATTGATATTGGGCAAACCAAGTGGTGGCCCAGCGGCTGCCCTCATCGAGTTCCCCTTCTTGTTCGCTGAGATATTCATCTAGGTACTGGTTGATCAGCTGCAGGGCAGTGCGGACGGTCAGGGGCGAGCCATCGCTTTCCAAAACTGCAGCGTAGCGGGAATAGATGGCCATGCCGGGGCCGATGCTGGCTTGGGCCAAGTCCACAGGAGCAATGCTGCCCTGCTGCAGAAGCTTGAGAGCCTCAGGCAGCTCGCGCTTCAGTTCGGCAAGGAATTGGCGACGGGTAGCCTTGGGCGCATCGGCAGGACGAGGACGGCAGACTAGAACGATGGAGGAAGCGAGGGCGTTAGTGCCAGATGCAATCATGCGGTTAGCGAGTTCGGTTCGCAGAGGCCAAGTGCCGTCAATGGTGAACCCAGCCCTGATCAAGCCTTCGAGCATGGTTTCCCAACCCGTAAAGACTCGGCCACTCATGCGCTCTGGGCTCTCACCCCTGGCTCCCCTACCAGTACGGGAGAGGGGGATAGGCTTGTCCGTGTCATCATCCTCTTCATCTTCCCCTTGTCCTTGGGGAGAGGTGTCTTCTTCCGTTTGCTTAAAGGCGTAGTAAACCGTGAGCGGGTAATCGGCATGAGAAATGCCGCGAATTCGGTTAAAAGCCTTACTTAATCCTGCCTCGAAGAACTCTTTAGCCTTTTGCTTGTCTCCACTAAAACGGTAGGGAGTAGCTACCAACTCTTGATCCTTGGGAGCCAAAAGAGTGCTAAAAAGATCGGGGTATACAGAGTTGAGACAACGGCGCAGCCAAACATAGAAGAAGTCTGATAAATCGGCATAGCTAATGTTGTCATAGTAGGGAGGATCAGTGGAGATAATTTTTGGGATAGTGTCCTGAAGGTGAGGGGCTGTTGCGTCATGTTGGGTGACTTGAGCAAGAGAATTGGGAAGCGCGTTTTCAAGAACTTTAACAACCCAATCAATCGCACCATTGAAGTTTCCTGTTGAATCACTCATGGGATTTGCTTCTGCAAAATCCCAAACCATTGGAATGGCTTGTCTTCCGAAAGTATTGCGAATCGTATCGCGCCCTGAGTGCCAGCTACAAAGACCAGAGTGATAGTCTGTCGTCTTATCCACAGCAAACGCCAAATAAACGCTAATCGCCTCTCCATAGGCTCTAGCTCCTGTTCCACCCTCAGCCAAGGGCACGTTGTCATCGGGGAGTCCGGCGGCGGTCGCGTCAGCGGTGCGTAGCACCTTGGCATCGGAAATGGCCTTTTCCCGTGCTTCCGATACCAAGTCGCAGAAGGTGGTGAGGGCCACCAGTTGCCGAGGGGTGAAGAGATCTGAGATTTTCCTCATCCCATAGTTGGGAGTCTTAAAATCCCTTGGATTATGGGGTAAATTGGCATCTGGTTTCCAAGTGGGTTGAGCTGAATTGGCAATTGCCTCGTGCTCTGGGGTGGGATCCAGGTACACTCTGCCGTTTGGCCCCTCTGCCACTATGGCCATCAGTTGCGCTCCCATACGTCCGGCGCGGCCCTCTTTGCGGATGTACTCCAGCGGCACAGGCGTTCCGCAGGCAATGCAGCGTGCTCCTTTGCGGCCTACGGTTCCTTCTGGCGCTTGACCCTTACCTGACTTGACCACAAACCGGATCGAGGGAGCAGAAGCGTTCTCTCCCCCATTCACCACCACCGGCTCTACCCAAGCCTCTTTCCCCTTCTTCGTCGAAAGCTGAAACGATCGCACCAACGGCATCTGACAGCGGCAGGCTGGATTTGGACAGGTCACCGTCCGCGCCCACAACCAGGCAATCACCGTCAACTCCTCTGTGCCTAAGGGGTTTGAACAGGGAGGATAGAGATGTCCAATGCGCTCAAAGGCTTGTTCCCGCATCCAAGCCCCGTAATACCGGACATCTGCTGCCAATCCTTGGGCACCCCGCCAGGCTGAGATATGCTTCTTAGCCCGATCTTCAGGGTTGATGGGGGCCTTGTCCTTAAACTTCGGCGGAATCTCGATCAATGCCTTGTTGATCAGCACCGCCACCGGGTTGAGATCGCTGGCATGGGCCTCTAACCCCAAGCGCTGCGCTTCCAACGGGATGGATCCGCCACCGGCAAAGGGATCGTAAACGGGCGGCGCGTACTTGGCGATGTATTCTCTAACGGCTGCCGGATCCGTAGGGGGCTCTTCTCCTCGATCCCAGGCTAGACATCGGGCAATTTCTCGCTGCGCTGCCTCCAGCACGCCGGAGTTGGGATCGTTCACGTCATCCCAGGACACCAGACCCCGCACTACTCGCTTCCCTTGTTCGTTCTCGATGCGGCCCAGGATGTTGAACAGCCGCTGCCGCTCTCGCTCTTGGTCGGCCTCGGTGGGGAACTTGTCCGGCCAACTGGAAGGGTCATCGACCAGGGAAGCCCAGAGCACTGCCCGACAGGCTGCTAGGGGTCGCCGCGCCCACCAGAGATGTAGGGTGCTGGGGTGACCATGGCGGATGGATTTCTCGCGAGCCGATTCCAGATTGATGGCTTCGAGGGGCAGGGCAACTTCAATCAGCTTCTTGCGGCGGCTCATTAGACAAAGGTCAGCTAGAAATTGCAGGAGCCCCGCACTGTACCCGTAGGGTCGGTGTCGGGAGG
>NZ_JANSIB010000120.1:0-7775 GCF_047461895.1 Synechococcus sp. R55.8
TGATTTTCCTCTGATTGCCGTAAGGCGTCTTGCTTTCCCTCTGCAGGTTTTGCATCCGAACTCGAGGCAGAGATGGGATCAGATGACTTGGCCGTCGGATGTTATTCTCCCCTTGAGTTTACCGGCCCGCTCTTCGGCCTCCTCCATAACCCTGTCCAGCTGCTCCAGCACCTCGCCCGGATGCTTTTCCAGCACCCGCAGGGAGAGGGCCATCCGTCCCTTGGCCTCATCCACATCGATGACAACAGCTTTGATGCGTTGGCCTGGTTTGAACAAATCCGGTAGCGAGGCTACAAAACTTTGGCTGACCTGCTTGATGTGCAACAGCCCGGTTACCCCTTCTTCCAAGTCCACAAACACACCGAAGGGTTTTAGTCCGCTGACTTTGCCTTCCACCACTTGGCCACTGGTGTAGCGGCTCAGGTTCTCGGACTTTACAGCCGCCCTTTGGGAGAGCACCAGCTTGTTGGCTTCTGGGTTCACCTCGATAAAGCTTGCTGTCAAGGATTGCCCCACCAACTCCTCCAGACTTTCCCGTTGGCTGAGGTGGGAGCGGGGAATGAAGCCGCGCAGCCCCTGCACATCCACCACCACCCCCCCTTTGTTGGTGGCGATCACCGGAACGGTTACCGTCTGGCCGTTGGCTTGCTTCTGGGCCAGCTCTTCCCAAAGCCGCTTCAGCCTCAGCCGCCGCGCCGAGAGCACAATTTGTCCTTCTGCATCTTCCCGCAGGATGAGAAACTCGGCTTCTGTCTTTAAAGGAAAGAGCGCACTCAAATCTTCCCCTGGGCGGATCCCTGCTTCCTTGAGGGGCAAAAAGGCCGGGGATTTGCCACCAATATCCACCAGAGCGCCATCGTTCTGATGTTGGAAGATGCGGCCTTGCACCACCTGCCCCGGTTGAAAGCTGAGGTTTTGCTTGTCTAAAGCCTGGGCAAAATCTTCCGCGGAAAACGTATCGGCAGCCTGAGAGCGAGAAGAGCGAACGGTCATGGAAGGGCTCAATTCAAAAAGCAATGGGTTTCAGGATAACCCAAAACCTTCCAAGGATCCCAGCCTCTGGCTTAAATGTAGTACATAAGCCGAGCTTGTTGCTGTTGTGCCTGCCGGTCGCAGAGGTCTTGCAGGGTGGTCTTCTGGAGAATGGCTACCGCCGCAGCTTGGGCATCTTGCCAGGCCTTCAGGAGCACTTCCCGCTCTGGGGTGAGATCGCCCGAGGGCAAGTCGCGGGAGCGGGTGAGATCTTCCCCCTCGATGGCCTGGATAACATCCAGCAGCGAGATCTGCCAGGGTGCTCGGGCCAGGAAGTAGCCTCCCTTGGATCCCCGTTGGCTGCGCACCAACCCCTGTCTGCGCAAGGTGGCCAGCAATTGCTCCAAGTAGCGGTCGGGTATGGACTGATGAGCCGCAATTTCTTTAATCTGCAGCACCTGGCCATCGCTGTAGTGCTGGGCCAATTCCAGAAGGGCCAGGAGAGCATATTCACTTTTACAAGACAGTTCCAAGATAGTTATCCTTCGTGGAGAGCTCAGGTCTATGATACTCCGGTTTTTCAGTGGGGTTTAGCGGGATCCCGCCCTGAGCTGGCAATGGGATCCAGCCTGTAAGGTGGAATAGGCCCCTTTGGGAATGGTTTATGGCGAGTGTCAGCACCCGGTCTGGTTCAGCACGGATCCCAGCGGAGCGATTACAAACCTTGCACCAACAGATTGGCAAGCTGATTGCCAATATCGAATCCGTGTTTCAGGGCAAATCGCAGGTGGTGCAGGCGGTGGTCACGGCCTTGGTTGCGGAAGGTCATGTTTTGCTTGAAGATGTGCCCGGTGTAGGCAAGACCACTTTGGCGCGGGCCATCGCCCACAGTTTGGGAGCCAAGTTTCAGCGGATTCAATTTACCAGCGACCTATTGCCGACAGATATCCTTGGCCTCACCCTTTTCAACAAAGAAAAAGGGGATTTTGAATTTCGTCCCGGCCCCATTTTTGCCCACGTGGTCTTGGCGGATGAAATCAATCGCACCTCGCCCCGCACCCAAAGTGCCCTGCTGGAGGCAATGGCGGAAAAGCAGGTTTCGCTGGACGATCGCACCTACCCGCTGCCCAGCCCATTTATGGTGTTGGCCACCCAAAATCCTTTGGAGTACCACGGCACCTATCCCCTCCCAGAAAGCCAGTTGGATCGGTTTTTGGTACGGCTGTCGATTGGCTACCCCAGCCCTGAGGTAGAGCGAGCTTTACTCTTGCAACGGCAACAGGCCGAGCCAGTGGATGCTCTGCAGCCGGTTCTCTCCCTGATGGAGTTGCGAGAGATTCAGTCGGCGGTGGATCAGGTGTATTTGGATGGATCCCTGGCGGACTATCTTCTGCAGGTGGTGCAGGCCACTCGCGTGTCCAAGCTGCTGCGGGCGGGGGTATCCACCCGTGGAGCCCTGGCCTTGGCGCGGGCAGCACGGGCCCAGGCGCTGGTGAAGGGGCGCAGCTTTTGTCTACCAGAAGATCTGCAAGCACTGTTCGTGCCGGTACTGACCCATCGGGTTTCTCTGGCCGGGTCGGGAGAGATGGCCGGCAACCGACGGCAAGAGGCTGAGGCGGTGATTCGGGATATTGTCTCCACAATTGAGCCGCCTGTTTGAGGGATCCGTAGCAGCAATGGTTAACTACAGCAGTGAGTCGGGTCGGATCCGGGGATCCACCCACATCAGGAGCAAATCGGCCAACAAATTGCCCAGAATGAGCATCACGGCCCCCAGCAGAAGCCCCGCCATCACCACATTGATGTCGAAACTTTGAACAGCCTCCAAGAGCAGCTTGCCCAGCCCCGGCCAATTGAAGAAAAACTCGGCAATAAAAGAGCCGCTGAGCAGATTGGCAAACTCAAAGCCCAAGATCGTGATCAAGGGGTTGACGGCGTTGCGCAGCGCGTGCAGCCAGATCACCCGCCACTCCGGGATCCCACGGGCCCGCGCCGCCTGGATGTATTCCTGCCGCAGCACATCCAAGAAATTGCCGCGCGTAATCCGCTGCAGCCCGGCAAAGCTGGTGATGCTCAGAGCCAGCGTGGGCAGGAGCAGGTGGCGGCCCAGATCCAGCAACTTTTCCCCCAAACTAAGCTCGGCAAAATAAACACTGGTCATCCCCCCTACCGGCAGCCAGCTCACGTTTTGGGCCACAATTAGCAGCAAAATGGCCAGCACGAAGCTGGGCATGGCCTGGCCCAGGTAGCTGAGCAACTGCAACGCCCGATCCAGGGGGGTGTTCTGCCGCAGCGCCCCCAGGATCCCTAGGGGAATGGCGACCAGCCAAGTCAGCACCACAGAGGACACCGCCAACAGCAAGGTAGCGCCGGCGCGGGAGAGGATGAGCTGTGCTACCGGCACGCGATAGGTGTAGCTCACCCCGAAATCCCCTTGCAGCAGGTTGCCCAGCCAGGTCAAGTACTGCCAAACCAAGGGCTTATCCAACCCCAGCCGCGCTTCCTCTTGGGCAATAAACTCCTGGCTGAAACTGGGATCCGCCCGCAAGGGATCCAAAAAATCTCCGGGGGCCAGCTGCAAGAGCAAAAAGCTGAGCACCGTGATCAACAGCAGCACCGGCACCGCTTGGGTCAGCCGCTGCAAAACCAAGGCCAGCGGCGGCCAAAGGTCAAAAGCGCGGGAACGGGAAGGCGGAGAGGAGGTTACAGCCACAGATGCAGATGGATACCTTAAGTGGTGCGCTCTTTGAGTTGGATTCTTGTCGAACTATGCTGACATCCTTGCGGCCAGATTTCCAGTGTGGGGTTTGCCAAGCCGAGCGGCTCTCTTGCAGGGGAATTGAGGGTTCAGGCAGTCCGGCAGACAGAAGCTGAAGCGGTACACTAGTCAGAAGCTTTTTTCATCGAGTCCCGTTGGGAAGACCTCTTGCGAAACCTGTTTCTTACCGGCGCTAGCGGCTGCCTGGGGCACTATGTGTTGGAGCGCCTGGCCCAGCAAAGGGATCCCGAGTTTCCGGAGCGGCCCGCCTACCACCTGTACGTTCTCATCCGCGAGACCAGCCGCCTGCGGCTGCCCCTAGAACGGCTGCCCGCCCCTATCACCCTAGTACCCGGCGATCTCCTGCGCATCCGGGAACACGCCGCTCTGCTGCGCCAGATGGATGGGCTGATCCACATGGCAGCGGCTTGGGGGGATCCCGCCCTGGCTTGGGCCGTGAATGTTACCCACACCCTGGAGCTCTTTCAGTTGTTGGATCCGGAGCGCTGTCAGCAGGTGATCTACTTTTCCACGGCCAGCCTTTTGAACCAGGACCTGGAGCCTTTGGCCATTGCCGGACGGGCCGGCACCGACTACATCCGCAGCAAGTACGAGATGCTGCTGCGGCGGCAGGAAAGCGGCTTCTGGCCGGAGCGCCTGCTCACCCTTTATCCCACCCTGCTCTTTGGCGGCAGCCCCCACCACCCCTACTCCCACATCACTGCCGGCCTCAAGGACGTTCTCCGCTGGCTGGATCTGATCCGCTTTTTGCGGGTGGATGCCAGCTTCCACTTTATCCACGCTGCCGATGTGGCCGAGATGGTGGCCTATTGGGTGGCCCATCTGCCTGGTGGCGGCGATTGGGTGTTGGGCAATCCCCCCCTCTCCTGGGATGAATGTGTGGAACAGATGTGTGCTTATTTCAAAAAACGGATCTATTTCCGAGTGCCTCTGCCCCCGGCTCTCGTTCGCGGCTTGGCCTTTCTATTTCGGGTGCGGCTTTCAGCCTGGGATGAGTTCTGTCTGCGCCAGCGCCATTTTGTTTACCCGGCCATTTCCCCAGAAACCCTGGGTTTGCGCTGCCACTTCCCCACCGTGGCCTCTCTTTTGGATACCTACCTCTAGACCACCTTTGAGTAACAGTAGAACTGGACGCTGCTTCCTTTCCCTCTGGGACGGGGGGATGAGAGCCGAGGACCCAAGGGATCCCACTCGCCTCCGACAGGGATCAGCCGGTGGGGGCCACCGTTTCTCTGATGGCCAAGGCCTGGAGCTGGGCGGCAATGCGCTCGCGGTTGAGGTTTTGCCCAATCAGCACCAGTCGGGTCAAGCGCGGCTCCTGGGGTCGCCAGGGGCGGTCGTAGTAGGTTTCAAATCGGGATCCCACCCCCTGCAGCACCAGGCGCATCGGCTTGTAGGGGACGGCCACAAACCCTTTTATCCGGTAAAGACATTCCTCCTGGGCCAACTGGCGTAGCTGAGCCACCAGGGATCCCGGCTCATAACCTCCCTCCAGGCTGAGGTAGAAAGACTCAAAAGCTTCGTGCTCATGCTCCTCCCCGTGATCGTGGTGGCTGGGGCGGTGCTCCAACTGATCTTCCACCGCCGCATTAAAGCCCAAGAGCACTTCTGGGGAGACCTGGCCCCGCTCACAGGGGAGAATTTGGATCCCAGGGGGCAACCGCCGGCGCAGCCAGCTTTCCACTTGCACCTGTTGCTCAGAAGAGATCTGATCCACCTTGGTCAGCAACACCAAATCGGCGCAGCTCAACTGATCTTCAAACAGCTCCTCAATAGGAGTCTCATGATCCAAGCTCTCATCTGCCTGTCGCTGGGCCTCCAGGGCCGCCAGATCGCCCACCAGTTGCCCAGAGGCCAGAGCCTGACCATCCACCACCGTAATCACCGCATCCACCGTGGCGCCTGTACGAATGGTGGGCCAGCGGAAAGCCTGCACGAGCGGCTTGGGCAAGGCCAGTCCTGAGGTTTCAATCAAAATGCAGTCTAGCTCCGCCCGCCGCTGCAACAGAGCTTCCATGGTGGGCAAAAACTCCTCCTGCACCGTGCAGCAGAGACAGCCGTTGGCCAGCTCCAGAATGGGGATGGATCCCTCCCCCTCACACAGTTGGCAATCCCGCAGCAACTCGCCGTCGATGCCCACTTCGCCAAACTCGTTAACCAACACGGCAATGCGGCGGCCCTGGTTGTTGAGCAAAAGGTGACGGATCACCGTGGTCTTGCCGGATCCCAGAAATCCGGTGATGACGGTAACAGGGATCTTGTGCATCTGCTCTGATGACTCAGCGCTCTTCAGTTTCCACCCCAAACTTTCTTTCTGCCAATCCTTGAGGGGGGGATGCCCAAAAAAAGGCCCCCGGTATGGGGGCCAAGCCAAACCATTGAGACCGTTGTGCTAACCCAAAGTTAGCGGATCGGCTTCATCCGGTAAACCGGCTCGTTCTCGCGGTTGATCCCTTTCTCAAAACCGGCAGCAGCGGCGCGGGCGCGACCGGCATGCCACAGGTGACCCACGAAGAACAGGAAGCCGAAGATGAAGTTGTGAGCAGCCAACCAGGTGCGCGGGCTGGTGAAGTTCACCGTGTTGATCTCGGTAGCCACACCACCCACCGAGTTCAGGGATCCCAGCGGCGCATGGGTCATGTACTCCACCGCACGGCGAGCTTGCCAAGGTTGGATGTCGTTCTTCAGCTTGTCCAGATCCAACCCATTGGGGCCCAGCAGCGGCTCTTTCCAAGGAGCGCGCACATCCCAGAAGCGCATCGTCTCACCGCCGAAGATGATCTCGCCCGTGGGGGAGCGCATCAGGTATTTACCCAGACCGGTCGGCCCCTGCGCTTGGCCGATGTTGGCCCCCAAGCGCTGGTCGCGCACGATGAAAGTGAGAGCCTGAGCCTGAGATGCTTCTGGGCCAGTGGGGCCGTAGAACTCGCTGGGGTAGACGGTGTTGTTGAACCAGATGTAGCAGGTGGCAATGAAGCTCATCAGCGAAACCGCCGCCAAGCTGTAGGAGAGATAGGCCTCCCCAGACCAGATAAAGGCGCGGCGAGCCCAACCAAAGGGCTTGGTGAGGATGTGCCAAATCCCACCGGCAATGCAGATGATGCCAATGTAGATGTGGCCGCCGATTACATCCTCCATGTTGTCGACGCTGATGATCCAGCCTTCCCCACCAAAAGGAGATTTGAACAGGTAGCCGAAGATCACAGCGGGGTTCAAGGTGGGGTTGGTAATTACCCGCACATCGCCACCCCCTGGAGCCCAGGTGTCATAGACACCGCCAAACCACATGGCCTTGGCCACCAATAGGAAAGCCCCCAACCCCAACAGGATCAGGTGGATCCCCAGGATGGTGGTCATCTTGTTCTTGTCTTTCCAGTCGTAGCCGAAGAAGGGGAAAGACTGCTCCAGAGTTTCTGGGCCGCGAATGGCGTGATAAATGCCCCCCAACCCCAGCACGGCGCTGGAGATCAGGTGCAGCACCCCGATGACAAAGTAGGGGTAGGTGTCAATCACCTCGCCCCCCGGGCCAACCCCCCAGCCCAGAGTGGCCACGTGGGGCATCAGGATCAGGCCCTGCTCATACATAGGCCGATCCGGCGTGAAGTGAGCCACCTCAAACAGCAGCATCGCTCCCGCCCAGAAGACGATCAGGCCAGCGTGGGCCACATGGGCGCCCAAAAGCCGACCGGAGAGATTAATCAAGCGGGCATTCCCAGCCCACCAGGCAAATCCGCCTTGGGTGCGATCTTGCACCACTGCAGAACCAAATGTTGTCGAGGTCACAGAGACCAACCTCCAATGATAGTCAGGAACAAGAGACACCAAAAAAAGTTTAGTTAACGCGAGCGCCTGCCGTTGGGCTCCCTGTCCACTGGGATCCGCGGCAGGGGATCCCTTGGGCAAGCGCTCATCCTCACAGAGCAGATCTCTAGGGATCTACCGCAGCTAAAGTCGAGCGAGCTCAGTGGGTTTAGAGCGCATTGCCGCGGGGGAGGACTTCTTCAGGGAACTCAAAGCGCTCATG
>NZ_JANSIB010000121.1:0-4428 GCF_047461895.1 Synechococcus sp. R55.8
CACTGACCCTACGGGTACAGTGCGGGGCTCCTGCGATTTCTAGCTGAAATTGCCCGCGCCCAAGGGATCAACTACTTTCTGCTCTCTTTTACCGACCTGCTTGGGATCCAACGGGCCAAGCTGGTGCCTGCCTCAGTTATCGACTTCATGGCAGAGGGTCAGGCTGGATTTGCCGGGTTTGCCGCCTGGTTGGACTTGACGCCTGCAGACCCCGATGTGTTTGCCCAGCCGGAGCGCGAGCGCTTGTTTCAACTGCCCTGGCAGCCGGAAGTGGCCTGGATGCCTGCCGATCTAGTCCAGGTCAACGGGGATCCCTTGCCACAAACCCCCCGCTGGGTATTGAAGAAGGTGTTGTCCCAAGCAGAAGCCATGGGCTTTCAAGTCAAGACGGGGATCGAATGCGAGTTCATGCTTCTGTCGCCAGAAGAGTGGGCCATTTCCGATGAGCGCGACCAGCAGGCCAAGCCCTGCTATGACCAGCAAAGTTTGATGCGGCGTTTTTCGGTGATCCGGGACATCTGCGATGGCATGCAGAAGCTGGGCTGGGATCCCTATCAAAACGATCACGAAGATGCCAACGGCCAATTTGAAATGAACTGGCGGTTTGACGATGCCCTAGTTACGGCTGATCGCCACGCCTTTTTCAAATACATGGTGAAAAGCATTGCCGAAAAGCATGGCTACCGGGCCACCTTTATGCCCAAACCCTTTGCTCATCTGACAGGCAACGGCTGCCACACCCATATTTCTCTTTGGCAGGGCGAACAAAACCTGTTTGCCGATCCTCAAGGGGAATTGGGGCTTTCTCAACTGGCCTATCACTTCATCGGCGGGGTGCTACACCATGCACCTGCTTTGTGTGCCCTCACCAACCCGACGGTCAATTCTTATCGCCGCCTCAATGCCCCCGTCACGCTCTCTGGGGCCACCTGGTCTCCCAACACAATCAGCTACAGCGGCAATAATCGCACCCACGCCATTCGGATCCCGGATGCCGGGCGGTTTGAACTGCGTTTGGCCGATGCTGCTGCCAATCCCTACCTTTTGGCTGCCGGTCTCATTGCCGCCGGTCTAGACGGGATCCAACACCAACGGGATCCTGGCCCCCGCTGTGACAACAACGCCTACACCGATCCCCTCCCCAATGCCCCAACGTTGCCCGGCTCTTTGGTCGAAGCCCTCAACCACTTAGACCAAAACACCCTGTTCCGCAGCAGGCTTGGGGATCCCTTTGTGAATGCCTACCTCAAGCTCAAACGCCAACAATGGCAGGAATACAACCGTCAGATCACGCCCTGGGAGCGGGAAACAACCTTGGATTGCTAGCCCGGTAGTTGTTGTTATCTCATTACACCTTGAGAGAGGGCTTCCAACTGGCCTGGAGTGACCCTAAACCTGGGCCAACTGGTGTTGAGCTGCCTGCCGCATCACCTCTACTGGCACAGGCTTGCCTCCCAGCCAAAGCGACAGGGCCTTGGCCCCCTGGTGAACCAGCATCTCTAGTCCACTGATGGGGGTATGTCCCAACTCGGCGGCCATCCGCAGCAGAGGAGTGGGATCCGGCACATAGATCAGGTCGTAGACGATGGCACCTGGAGACAGCAGGCCCAGTTGCTCTCGGCTCAGGGGAGAGAGCCCTTGACCGGCGGGGGATCCCGGCTTGTGCATGCCCACGGGGGTGGTGTTGACCAAAAGCCGCGTCTGAGGTAGATAGCAATCCAACTCCGCCCAGTTCACCGTCTCCACCTGCGGCCAAGTCTGTCGCAAGGCCAGCAATGGGTTGGGGGATCGCCCCGCCACCCGCACCGGCCCCAGCCCCAACTCCAAACAGCCTTGGATGGCCGCCCGCGCTGCCCCCCCGGATCCCAGAATGAGAGTAGGGATCCCTTTTTCCAGACCCAGCAAAGGCTGCACAAAGCCATCGATATCGGTATTGGTGCCCGCCCACCCGCCCTCTGGCAAGGGGTAAACCGTATTCACCGCCCCCACCGCTGCTGCCCGCGATTCAATCTGATCGAGCAAAGGGAGAATGGCCTGTTTGTGAGGAATCGTCACATTAAACCCCCGCACCCCAATGGCCGCCAGCCCTGCCACCGCCGCCGCCAAGTGTTTTGGAGCCACCGGAAACGGCACATAGCAGTAGTTTTCCCCCATAGCCGCCAAAGCAGCGTTGTGCATGGCTGGGGATAAGCTGTGGGCCACCGGATCCCCGATTAGACCGAGCAATTGGGTGCTTCCCGAAATCCGACCGTCCACCGGCTCAGCCAACTCCTCAGGGGATCCCTTAAGCCACTCAAGATTTAAAGACGATTTAAAAACTACTGAGACTCCGACTCAACCCGCTGCAGAGTCTGGCGGTAGCGATGGCGCCAGCCGGCCAACGATTCTTCCGAAATGTGGTCGATCAAGGTGCTCATCTCCGCCAGGATCTGGTAAACGCGGTCAAAGCTTTTTCGGGTTCGCTCTTCCTGCTCCGGTTGATGGATCTGCACCATGTACAAGCTCATCTTGATGGTTTGCAGGCGGTTTTTGCCCAAATCTTCCAGCATTTCCCGAATTTGCCCGATTGCCTCCTGCCTTACCCATCTTTGTCGCCGTCGCAACAGCCAAAAGAGGATCCCGTGGACGACCCCTACCAAAGTGGCGCTGACCGCCGTTGCCGTTTCTAGCGAAAAAGCGCTGCGGCTGGCCACAAAACCACTTAGCAGAATCACCCCTATTCCTACCGCCGTCAAGATGAGCTCAATGTTGTTTAGGAACCATCTTCCTGCCGGTCTCCAGATCCCAGATCCGGCCACTTGACCCTGAAGAATGCCCATCATAGCCTTTTGCACCTCCCTTCCGTCTCTCCCGTTCGCTCAGCCCATCACTACCTGCTCAGCCGCCCCAAGGCCAGGCGCGGTCTTCTACGGCTCAGTTGACGCTTCAGACAAAGCTGCCGGAGTTTTCGCCGCCGCAAGCGCAAGGGTCTGCGGGCCAGGGATCCCGCTGTGGTTGACTCCGGTGCAGGAGCCTGCATCTTTCGACTCAGCTCTTGATGGTGTTGGCGGAGATCCTCAATCTGCCTGAGGCGAGTCTCCAGCTCTCGGCGCAGTTCGGCGTTTTCTTTTTCCAGACGCTGCAGGCGTTTCAGCAGCTCTGAGGACTCCGTTCCGCTGACGCGGTCGGAAACTGGGATGGGATGGGGAGCAGTCACCACCGAGCTGTGCACATTCCTGCTATCTCGCATAGCCTGGGCAGCCCGACGCAACAGAGCCACCCCCTTGGGATCATCGCTGTCCATGAGGCTGGCCGCTCCAAACTGGAGCTGCACCGGCAGCGCCCGCCCATTCACCACAAAGGGATCCTGAATCATTCGCTGGCAGCAGCGTTCGGCAGCAATTTGCGCAGCAGCCAAGGTGCTCCCCGGCAGCAGAATGATAAACTGCCCCTCGTCGTAGCAAAACAGGTCGTCTCCATCGCGCAGGTTATTGGCCAAACGCTCCCTAAACAGTTTGAGCAGATCAGCCCGACCGTCAGCATCCAGCCCTTGTGCCAGAGAACCGAGGTTGGCCAAGCGCAGCACAAACAAGCTGAGGGGTTCCGATTGGGCACGGGCCTGGGCCACCCGCAGCGGCAAACGAGCCACCAAATCCTGACGGTTACCCACCTCCAAACCAATCGACTTGGGGGGAGAGGGAGGAGATTTTTGCCCGGTTTTGAGCAGATATTGCTGGCGGCGACTTTCTACAATGCGCAGCCCTGCCCGCACCCGCGTCAGCAGCTCTGCAGCCTGAAAGGGTTTGGAAAGAAACTCATCGGCGCCTGCCTCCAAAGCCCGCTCCATGCTATCGTTGCCCTCGCGGGCAGTCATGATGATGTAGTACACCCAAGCATATTCCGGCAGTTGCCGCAGTTGACGGCACAGGTCTAGGCCGTTCAGGGAGGGCATGACCCAATCGGCAATGATCAGATCTGGGGGTTGGCGGCGAATTTGCTCCAGCGCGGAGAGGCCATCCAAAGCATAAGAAATACTGCAGCCCTGCTTGCCCAAAAAGTTGGACAGCATCTCTGCCACCATGTAGCTATCATCCACAATCAGTACACGGGCTTGCAGACTGCCGTCTTGACTTCTGCCAGAGACGAGTTTCGCCTTCTCAGGCGCAGGAGCTGCACTAGCGCTCTCCGGTCTGGGATCCATAGATAAACCGAGGCAGGGTGGCGCGGGAAAGCAAACTACCCGCAACTTTCCATCGCTATTCTAATGAATGTGGTATCTCCATCGTTATTCTGATGCGGTAGCGAACAGCAGCCGCTTCCACTTTGCCGAGTTGGTTAGATGGATTGAATCACTCTTGAATCACTGAGACTTCGCTCGTCCAGAGCCGCTGTCTGTTGCTGCCCAAGGCTTGCTCTGACCAGAAGCCCTTTGGCGGGAGAGCTGAAATC
>NZ_JANSIB010000121.1:4528-7710 GCF_047461895.1 Synechococcus sp. R55.8
GTTGCTGCCCAAGGCTTGCTCTGACCAGAAGCCCTTTGGCGGGAGAGCTGAAATCCATGCGGTGAACATTTGTGAATCATTCCAGGCAACAGAGCAGAGGCTCAGTAACGGAGCTCGAGGGTGACTTGGGCGCGCACGGTTTGCTGTCCCCCCTCCACCGGTGTGGATGCTGTTTCTAGACGGGCATAGTCGGCGCGGGCAAAGGGGATCGGCGGCGGGATCATGTAGCCATCGCTCTGAATCTGGATGCGCTCGACGGAACGGATGCTCAGGTTCAAGACCCCCAGCACATCCTGGGCTTGGCGTTGGGCATCTTTCACGGCTTGGGTTAGGGCGCGGCTGCGCGCCTCCAACAGGGTGGCTTCATCGGCCCGGAAACTGACCGATTCCACCTGGGTGGCTCCGGCGGCCACAGCTTCGTCCAGCACTTGCCCAGCTCTGGCCACAGGCACCTCGAATTGCAGACTGTTTTGCCCCTGTACACCCGTTAGGCGAGGTTGGCCATCCCGATAGTCGTATTGCGGGTAGAGGGAAATGCCGGTGGTTTGTAGAGCGCCTACTTGCAGCTCCTTGAGGCGATTGACCAGCCGCTCTGAGCGTTCTGCCACCTGTTGTTGTACCGATTGCGCCGTCTCCCCCTGGATCACCACCCCCAAGCGAATGAGGGCAATGGAGTTCTCTACGGAGACCGATCCCTGTCCTGTAACCGTCAACATTCGGGATCCCTCAGCGGGACTGGCCATCGCTCCGCCTCCAGCGATTGCGTTCCAACCCAACAGGGCCACCGCCAGTACCAGGCCCAGCCACGCCACCCCCTTCAGCTTTTTCCACCCCTTGATCCCGTTCATCGCTTTCCCTTTCCATGGTTCAACCCCAGCCTACTCCCACCGCTCCTCAGCCTGATCCGACAAAAGCCCCAGCCACCAGTTCCCTAACCTCACCCAGCCGGTGCGTTCTTGCCCCCACGGATCCCGTATCCGCACACGGAATACCCGTTGATACTTGGAAGTGCTCCCGGAAAAAGGCCCCAGCCGCCAGTACCGTGCCTCCTGGCTCAACAGGGAGTAGCCCTGCTTTGCCGCCCACCGCTGCAGCAATTCTTGGCTGCGTCTTTGTTCCCAGACGAAAATTCCCATGAAAAGGGCAGCAGCAACCGCCGCCCCTACTAGGGCCAATGCCAGCTCAGACATGGGGATAGACTCTACTGCCCATCCTACAAAAGTTGCTCCAATGCTGGGATCCCCGGCTGCAAAAGTTAACCTTCGCCGCTTACCCGCTCTTAGACCCTAGATAGAGGGATCCCTGCTTCAACCCATCAGACCGTATGATCGAGGCAGGGTGGTCAAAACTTAATTTGTTCTCAATTTGTTAAGGTCTCTTTAAGAATGGCCGAATCGAAACTGCGACAACTGCTGCACGATCTGGATGTTGAGCTGCAAAAAACCCCTGGCTTGGATGAAAAGCAGCGACAGCACATTGCCACCATTCGCCAGGAAGTGGAAGCGGTGCTGGCCGAGCTGGGATCCCGAACCGAGAGCAAACCGAGCCAAGGCCCCAGGGATCGCATCGGAGAGGCGCTGGGCCTGTTCGAGACCTCCCATCCCAACCTCACCCTGATCCTGGAGCAGGTGATCGACACGCTGGCGGGAATGGGTTTGTAGTTTCATGGTCGGTAAAAGGGCTCACCAGAAAGCTCCCTTGCTTGCTAGCCTTGGTAATGCGTTGAAAGCTCCTTATGCTCTATGACCAGCACTCTCCACTCCACCTCGTTTAACACCGCCCGCTCCAAACAGATTTTTGCCCGGGCACAAAGCCTCATGCCGGGGGGGGTTAGTTCTCCGGTACGGGCCTTCAAGTCGGTGGGCGGGGATCCCGTCGTGTTCGACCGTGTCTCAGGGGCCTACGCCTGGGATGTGGACGGCAACCAATACATCGACTACATCGGCAGTTGGGGGCCGGCGATTGTCGGCCATGCCCACCCCGAGGTCATTGAGGCTCTGCACCGAGCTTTGGAGAAAGGCACCAGCTTCGGCGCCCCATGCGTTCTGGAAAATGAACTGGCGGAGCGGGTCATTGAGGCGGTGCCCAGTGTGGAGATGGTGCGCTTTGTCAATTCCGGCACTGAAGCTTGCATGGCGGTGCTGCGCTTGATGCGGGCCTATACCGGTCGGGAAAAGGTGATCAAGTTTGAGGGCTGCTACCACGGCCATGCGGACATGTTTTTGGTGAAAGCCGGTTCGGGGGTGGCCACGCTGGGCTTGCCAGACTCGCCGGGGGTGCCCAAGGCAGCTACCAGCGCTACGCTGACGGCTCCCTACAACGACCTGGAGGCAGTCAAGGCCCTGTTTGAACAGCACCCCGACTCCATTGCCGGAGTCATCCTAGAGCCGGTGGTGGGCAATGCCGGCTTTATTCCCCCCCAGCCGGGCTTCTTGGAAGGCTTGCGAGATCTCACCCAAAAGTACGGGGCCCTGCTGGTATTTGACGAGGTGATGACCGGCTTTCGCATCAGCTATGGCGGTGTACAGGCCAAGTTTGGGGTCATCCCCGATTTAACGACCCTGGGCAAGGTCATCGGCGGCGGCCTGCCGGTGGGGGCCTACGGCGGTCGGCGAGAAATTATGGAAATGGTGGCTCCAGCGGGGCCGATGTATCAGGCAGGGACTCTTTCCGGCAACCCCCTGGCCATGACAGCAGGGATCCAGACACTGGATATTTTGCGTCGTCCGGGCACCTACGAGTACCTGGAGCGGATTACCGAGAAGTTGGCGACGGGGCTATTGCAGATCGCGCGGGAAACGGGGCATGAGATGTGCGGGGGCTATCTGCCCGGCATGTTTGGCTTCTTTTTTACTGCCGGCCCAGTGCGCAACTACGAAGAGGCCAAGACTTCCGATCTGCAGAAATTTGCCCGCTTCCATCGCGGCATGTTGGAGCGGGGAGTCTATCTGGCGCCCTCGCAATTTGAGGCCGGCTTCACCTCCCTGGCCCACACAGAGGCCGATGTGGAGAAAACTCTAGCCGCCGCGCGAGAGGTGTTGAGCACCCTCTGAGTCTGCAATTCACCCTCTTTCGAGGCGGGATCCCTGCCATGGCCGAGCACATCCACCGCAACTGGAGCATCACTACCCAAGCTACAGAGAAGGGGTTTATCTTTCGCTGCCGGCTGCTCCAGCAAGATG
>NZ_JANSIB010000122.1:0-2657 GCF_047461895.1 Synechococcus sp. R55.8
ACCAAGCTCCCCCTGGGCTACGCATTACCGATCGCGCCTTCGGCACCGGCTGGCGGATGCCAATCGCCAAGCGTCAAGAAGGGATCATCTAATGGAACTAGTGGGATACCCTCACACCAGCTCCTCCCTCAGAGGGAGAAAGGGAAAGATTCGGCGCTGTCGGAATTGCTTGGAGTAGTTGGTGCCCGCTCAAGCTTTGTTGCCATTCAGAACGGCTACAACTGGTGCAGTCACGCTTCCTGCTCAATACCCTGCTCAATACAATAAAGGGCCTGCAAGCCAGCAGACCCAAGGAAAAGCCAAAAGGCGGTAAGTTGAGGTCTCTTAGATCAGGCCCAGCCAGGAAGCAACGCCTTGGCCCGTCACCGCTTCGATGACAATGGCCAACACAAAGCCAATCATGGCAGCCCGACCGTTGAGGCGCTCGGCATACTCGTTAAAGCCAAACTTGGGCTCAGACAAATTGGGATTAGACATGAGAACCTCCAGGGTAAATGGGAACGACAGGGAGTGGGATCCGTAAAGAACGAAAACGAGAACGGCACTTGACCTTCAGTATAGTTTGCATTTCTTCATGATCGCAAGCAAGGTGGTCACCCGCTGCCGATGGCGGCGATGATCTGCCGCGCCAGGGGAATGGCCGCCTCATAGGCTTTGCCCTGATGCAGGTGCAGCACCAGCGTCCAGTTGGGATCCGGCAGGGGCCAAAAGGCCAGCAACCAGGCTTGAAAATCTTCTGCCCAGAGAATTGGTCGTCCTCGTCGTTGAGGATTGAGGATGGTGCCAGACTTGGCTGCCACTGGGATCCCTTCTGGGGCAATGCCGCGACAGGTGCCCGCTGTTGCCGCCAGGCTCATGCCAGCATGGAGAGCCTCCCAAATCCAAGCCGGTAAAGAGAGGGCAGGCAGAGAGACCTCGCCAGAAAGGGGTACACCTCGGCGGGCAATCACGCCCCCATAAACCAACAGCTCCCAGGGATCCACCGGCCCAGCCAGACCGGTCGCCAAGAGCGGAGCCGGAGTTGTATTCTGCACACTCCCTAGGCCGAAGCGCCGCAGCCACTCCACCAGGGTATCGGCCCCCAGCTCCCAGCCCAACTGGTAAAAATGCACGTTGCAAGAGTGGGCCAGGGCTTGGCGCAAGTTCAAGGTTCCATGGCCGCGGGGATCCCAGCAGGGTAGGCGGCCCAACCCCAGTTGCGGCGGCGGATCCCACCAACCCGGACAGTGGATCAAGCGCTCCCCGGAGCTGATCCCAGTCTGCAGAGCAGCGGCGGCAACGGCGCATTTGACGGTTGAGCCAGGGCTGGCCCTGATTCTGGAAGCCTGCTCCGGCTGCCAAACCCTTGTTAAACGACCGGTGTTCAGGTCGAGGACGGCGGCAAAATCGCGCGGATGGGGCAGCCCTGCAGATTTCCCCTGCAAGCCCCAGGTCAAAGCAGAACCCAACAGCCAGGCTCCACAGGTGCGACGGTTCATCTGCTGTTGGCCCCGAAAACCCAGCCAGACAAAAGCGGATCCCTGTTACAAAAATTCGGAAATCGCAGCCTTCTCACGGACTAGGGTAATCTGAGTTCAGGTCAATGGAGATAACCCTCATGGCAATTCAGCGTGGTGCCAAAGTCCGTGTGCTGCGGAAAGAATCCTACTGGTATCGGGATGTGGGAACGGTTGCGGCGGTGGATACCAGCGGCATTCTCTACCCGGTGATCGTCCGCTTTGACAAGATCAACTACTACAACATCAACACCAACAACTTCCGCGAAGATGAACTGGAAGTGTTGGAAGCTCCCAAGGCCAAGGCCAAAGCCGCTCCGGCCAGCTAAACCAACAAGGGTTCTGATGCCGGGGACTGTGTTCTTGAGCAAGTCGTTCTGTGCCTGAACTGCCGGAAGTTGAAACAGTTCGGCAAGATTTGCAACGCCTCACCTTGGGGCCGCGGATACTTGCGGTGGAGGTGCTCCTGGCCCGCACCATTGCCTACCCTGCAGGGGAGATGTTTGGGCGGAGCTTGATTGGCACCCGTTTTACCCAGTGGCAGCGGCGAGGAAAGTATCTCCTGGGATCCCTGGATTCGAGAGCTGTTCTGGGCGTGCATCTGCGCATGACCGGGCAGTTGCTCTGGGTGCAGGGATCCACCCCTTTATCAGCTCACACTCGTGTTCGTTTGGCCTTCGAGGAAGGGTGGGACTTGCGCTTTGTGGATCAGCGCACCTTTGGCCAGATGTGGCTGGTGCCTGCCGGTGTTGAGCTGGAGGCGGTGATCCCCACCCTGCAGGCTTTGGGGCCGGAGCCCTTTTCGCCAGCTTTTTCTGAGGCCTATTTCCAGGCTGCCCTGCAGAAGAGCCGCCGTCTTATTAAAACCGCGCTGCTGGATCAATCGCTGGTAGCCGGGGTGGGCAACATTTACGCCGACGAAGCCCTGTTTCTGAGCGGCATTCACCCTTTGACGCCAGCAGTTCAGCTTTCGGATGTGGCCAAGGCACGCCTGCGAGAAGCTTTGATCGAGGTGTTACGGGCCGGGCTGGAGCAGCGGGGCACCACCTTGCGGGATTACCGGGATCTGCGTGGGCTCAACGGCAACTATCAAGGGCAAGCGTGGGTGTACGGTCGGGAAGGGGATCCCTGTCGCCTCTGTGGCACCCCAATTCAGCGGAT
>NZ_JANSIB010000122.1:2757-3989 GCF_047461895.1 Synechococcus sp. R55.8
AGGGGATCCGGTGAAAAGAATGGCATGGCTCCGGTTCACAAAGCTCTGGGGTGGGGCGAGTTTGCTCGGCTGGGTGGTCTTCCCAGGGGCTGCGGCCTTTGCCCAACTGGAGTTGGATGCCCAACTGGGCCGCTCCCAAATTGTTTTTCCCAGCAAAGATTGCCCCGCCTGCGACCTGACGGGGGCAGAACTGCCGGGAGCTGACCTCAGGGGGGCCAACCTGAAAGAAGCGATCCTCAGACAGGCCAATCTCCAAGCTGCCGACCTCTCCCAAGCAATCCTCAATCTGGCCGATTTGAGAGGGGCCAATCTGAGTGGCTCAGCTCAGGCAGGGGCTTTCTTGTGGGAAGCCGATCTGGCGCAGGCCAACCTGCAGCAGACAGATCTGACGGGTGCCAATCTGCAGGTGGCCAACTTAAGCGGGGCCGACTTGCGTCGAGCCATCCTCACCGGCGCCGACCTCACAGGGGCCAAGTTACACAATGCCGATCTGCGGGGGGCCGACCTGCGAGGCGCTTTTCTGGAGGGGGCGGATCTGACCGGCGCCCTGTACAATGCCCAAACCCGGCTGGATCCCACCTTTGACCCTAGTGCTTGGGGCATGGTTTTCGTGAAAGAAGGATCTTGACCAAGAGTTACCGCTTGCTCCGCCATTTGATTTGGGATCCCCCCTTGGGCAGATTAAAACCAGCACCCCCTCGGCTGGGATCCCCTGCCATGACTTCCCCTGTCCGCGTTCTCATTGCCGACGATCATCCCCTCTTCCGGCTGGGGCTGAAGTTTGCCCTGCAAGCCCAAGGATTTGAGGTGGTGGCCGAAGCCGAGACGGGATCCCAGGCCGTCCACCATTGTCGCAGTTGCCCCATCGACGTAGCCATTTTGGATGTGCGCATGCCGGATGGGGATGGGATCGCCGCCTGCCAGCAAATCACCGAGCTGGGCCTGCCGGTGGTGGTGGTGATGATGACCACCTTTCAGGAGCCGGGTCTGATTGAGGCAGCCCGCCGCGCCGGGGCCAAAGGCTACCTTTCCAAAGAGACCGACCCGGCGGAATTGGCCCGCGTCATCCGTCAGATTTTGTCCAACCCCGAACGAGACTGGCTGCCTGCCCGACAGGAGCTGCCCAAGCTCACCCCCCGCGAGCTGTGTGTGCTGCAACTGATGAGCGAGGGCTTGGCCAACAAACAGATTGCCCGCCGTCTGGGCCTGAGCATCGAAACCGTCAAAGAATA
>NZ_JANSIB010000122.1:4089-7706 GCF_047461895.1 Synechococcus sp. R55.8
TCCCCCCAGAGGTGGGGATTTGCGGCGGCCATGATCACCGCCATACTGTTGCTAGCTTGGCATCTTGACAAGGGATCCCTGGGGTGCCGCCTTCCCCTTCACGTTGTCCGAGATACGGTATGTCTGCTCCTTCCACGCTGCTGCTCAAGCTCACCCTGCGCTTGCTCGCCTCTTTGAAAGCACGGGTGGATCGGCGCAAGATTCGCGAGCGGGGCTTCGTCCTGCCGGTGGCTGTTTTGATCGTGCTGGTCTTGAGCTTGGTGACGGTAGGGCTGCTGACCCGCTCTACCCAGCGCACCATCCAAACCCAGGTGGAACGGGCGGAGCTGACCATCAGCCGGCAACTGAATGCTGCCATCGACCGGGCCAGGGCCAAGATCGACAACCTCATTCGGGATCGCCGCCTGCCCAACAGTGCCCCCACCGATGCCCAATTTACCTCTGCCCTGACCAACGATGGCACGGCGGTGCCTGCAGAGCCCTCGGATCCCTATACCCTTCCCGATGAGCGGCGCTTTTTGCTGAACTACAGCGCCCTTGTTCCGGATCCCCAGGATCCCAGCCGACGAATCCAGGTGCGGCGGCAAGCCCCAGCCTGGTGGTTCTTGGTGGATACCGATAACAATGGCCTCAACGACTCTGTAACAGTTTATACCATCCTCTACGCCCGTCGCGCTCCGGTAGAGGGCCAATCTGGATTGCAGGGTTTTGAGGAAAACATCAGCGATACCGAGCGGGCGCGGCGACTGGTGATGCGCGGCGGGCCTCTTCAAGGATCCGCCCTGGCAGGGTGTAACGATTCCCCTGTCAACCAAACCGCCAACCCCAACGTGGGAGATTGGTTCCAGGTGGGCTCTGCGCTGTACAAGCCCTTTCAGGTGTACGCTGTAACTTTGCCCATTGAGGGAGCCGACTCCACCACCCGCGCCGTTTCGGCTTTGCAATTTCAGCAAGATCGGCGGCGGGATCTGCTGAACAAGTGGGGGGTTTTCAACCGCGGCGACGTGGAGTTTTTCTTTACTCCTGGCTACAACTGGAACGGTGCTATCTACGCAGGCGGTAGCCTTTTCTTCCGGTACACTGCCAACAACTTGTTCCGGGCTTTCACCATCAGCTCGGAGCAGTCTTGCTTCTACATGCCGCCGGAAAACTCCGAGATTACCGCCTTCGGAGAGTTGGTGGCAGGGGCCATTGGCTACGCCGGACAGGAGGCGAGCGATACATTGATCTTTGATGCCCACCCTGGGGTGGCGGATGTGCCGCCAAGTACGCCGCTTCCCCGCCTGAATAACCTCAATTTCGATTCAGTTCAGAACTCGGCAGCCCCCGAAATGGTAGCTCTGGATCCGCTGGAGCTACAGCTTTTTGGTCGCATTCGTACCCGCGGAACCTACGCCCAGGATCCAGCGGGATGGTCAGTCTCTCCAATTAATGTCAGGCGGAATTCAGAGAGTGGCCCACCAGGACGAGTTCAAGCAGGCGGCTTTCGGTCCGCTGCCGACCAGACCTGCCCGCCCTACGTGGACGATGTGTATCGGGCCGACAACCGCTTTGGCCCCAAGGCCAGCTATGACCGTCCACCGGTCAGCCCTGATCCGGCAAGGGGCTGCGATGTGGACACCTTTGCTCAGAGGTTTGGTGTCAGTGCTGGTGCTCCGATCCCTGGGGATGCTCAGAACAACCAGAGGGAATCTCTAACGCAAGACAACCCACCCCCAGGCGCCCTTTCCGAGGTGGGCTTGGATGGCTACTGGGAGCGGCGGGCCCGTGTGGAAGGTCTGCGGGTGATCGTGGGCCAGCGGCTGGAACTAACCCGCACCGATTCTTTGCCTCTGCCTTTGGTGCCGCCTGGGGATCCCAACGATCCCACCAAGCTGCAGGCCATCTTTATCAGCAACGAGGCGCGGCAACGGCTAACGCTACGGGATAACCCGGCGGCGGTGCAGGCCACTGCCGTTTACCACTACAGCCATGAGCAGGGGCGCTTTCCCATTGCCTGCTTGGCCACGGTGGCTCACCCCGGCTCTCCCTGGAGCTTGCAGCGGGCTTCTACGTTTCCCGGGGGTGACCAGAGCAAACAACTGGGTATCAACTTCTTTACCGGCGAGGGCACCAACGTTTGGGAATATGATCCCACGACAATGAAAGAGCAGCTACGGCCTGGCACCCCACTGTGGACGGCGCTAACCAACCTGGCCAATTTTGCCGGCGATCCCGACGGGGCCTATCCACCCAGACAGCAGCCAGGCCGCATTCATCCGGATCCGTTCATCACCGCCTTTGGCAACTTCTCCGAGCTGCGGCGGGTCATCGATACCGTTAGGGTCATCGATACCGTTAACAGAGACACTGCTGTTGACCAACTGAGCCTAGCTGACCAAACCACCCTGCAAACGGCAGGCTGCATGTTGGGCATGCTGGCCGACAACATCCTGCGCATTCGGGATGTCGCCGATGCCGGGGATCCAGGAGCTCAGATCCTTTGGAACGACATCCAAGCCAGCCGAGCTGGGAACCGAGAAGCAGCCAACCGGTTTTATCTGCCGCTGCGCTACATTTTCCCTCTGCAGCCCTTCCACCACAGCGTGCCCCCCAACCCCAACGATCCCCTTGAAGATGAGCGGAGGCAGGCCTACCCCTTCCTACAGGGGCCAGTAACCTATCAAGCCGTGGTGGATCTGGAATCCATGAGGCTGAGGCCCCGGGCCACCATTGACCAGTGGACTTTGCCCCGTGCCACTGCCAAATGCCCCAATAACACTGCTGGCCCCAATAGCAACCAATTTGAGCTGATCCGAGTTGGCAGCCAGTGTCATCGCGTGCCCTTCAAAGATTCCGTCTTCTACGATGGCCGCGAGGCGATGGCGGTGCGGGCCCTCAACATCGACCTGGCCCTGCTGACCAACAACGTCAACGGACAGGCCAGGGGGTTGATTAACGGGGACACTTGGCTGCCTGCCGGCATTGGCGAGAACCGAGAAGGGGGGATTTTCTACGCCTTCCGGGAAGATGCCGTGCGGGAAGATGCCATTGCCCGCCCACCCTTGGGCGCTTTTAATAACTACCTAACCAACTGGCGCAACGGAAATGCCCGCGGTGACTTGGGCAGCGCCGGTATTATGAACGCCGGTCAGCCAGGTCGCGGCACGGCTAACAACCAAACGGTCTGGGATCCCCCTGTTTCCAATCCAGGTGGACTCAGCCCCAAACCGGTGGACTACTATGCCGATCCGGATCGGCGGCCCTACGGCTTCCGGCTGCGCAACGGGGCGGTGCTGGCCCGCGGCGGGTTCAACCCTGATGACGCGATTTTTGGCCTCTCCTTCGTTTCCGACAACCCCGTTTACATCCAAGGGGACTTTAACCTGCACCAGACGAGGAACGGGCAGCGGCTGGAGGAGTTCACAACTCTTCTTAACTTCGGAGCAGATGGCCTCTACAGCAACTTCTACGGGCGGCTGCGATCCAATGAAGACCGGCGCTTTGCCCGGGCGGCGCAGGATCTCTGGCGGCCGAGCGACGTGTTGGGCGACTCGGTGAACATCCTCTCTGCCGATTTCTGCGATGGCAGCATCGACGACGGCTTTGTGCAGGATGCTACGCTCAACGGCGGCGGC
>NZ_JANSIB010000123.1:0-7566 GCF_047461895.1 Synechococcus sp. R55.8
CAGAGCCAAAGCCCCCAGCCGCTCCTCCCCCCGGTTAATCGGGTAGGCAACAAAGCCTCGCAAGCCATTGGCCTTCACCCACTCCGGGGCAGGCATCCAGGCTTCTTGGGCGGGATTGTTGCTCAAAAGCGGCAGACCCTCCTGGGCCACCCGTCCCAAAGGGCTGTCGTCAGGATAGATCCGCTGAATTTGGTCATGAGCAGGACTGAGCAGGCCGGCATGGGCCACCGACTGAAAACATCCTTCCTGCGGGTCGAAAATCCAAAGGCGAGCTGAGGCCGCGCCCAGGCGATTTACCATCTGCTGTACCAAGGTCTGGGCCAGCTTGAGCACACACTGCTCCAGCTCCCCCATCTCTACAGAGTCCGAAGAGGATGGGGAAGATAACTGAGAAGAGAGCAGCACCAGTTCTTGGACAATTTGGTTTGCAGCCTGTAGCTGGCGTGACAGCATGGGATCCCGATTGCGGCAGCGGTGCGGAGCACTTTCAACAGAGGCAACCGAAGGCATGACAGCAAGAGATGGGCTTCCATCAACAAGGAACCAACTTCTGCACAGCCTCTAACCGCCCCAAAGCCCAGCCCCGCCGCTGGAGAAGGGCAAAAGATTCCAGCAAATCCGGCCCCTGCAGATCCCCTGTCAGGGCGGCCCGCAAACTCTTCATCAGCAGGCCCTTTTTCATGTTCTGGCCCTTGGCCACCTGATCCACCAGCGGTTTTAAGCTGTCCGCCGAAACCTGGGGCAGCTCGGCAGCAGCCAACGTGGTGGCCATTGCAGCCATAGCCTCTGCCACCCCAGGCAGGCGCAACTGTTCCAGAGCTGGCAACGTGTAGCTGAGGGGCTCCTGAAACAAAAAGCGGCTGAGCGGAGGAGCCTCTGCCAGGCGGTCGATGCCATCGGCAATCAGGCGGGCCACATCTTCTAACCAGGTGGGATCCGGCACCTCGGAAAGGTCAAACCCTGCCGCCTGCCAAAAGGGGGTGAGCCGTTCTACCAGTTCTGGCGGAGAAAGCCGCTTGATGTACTGGCTGTTGATCCAGTTGAGCTTGTCCCAGTCAAAGCGGGCAGCCGCACGGTTAACCCGGTCAAAGTCGAACAGCGCAGCCGCCTTTTCCAAAGAGAAAAGCTCTTCCCCATCCGGGGGCGACCAACTGAGCAAAGCCAAATAGTTCTTGAGAGCTTCCGGCAAAAAGCCCAGTTGCTGGAACTCTGCTACCGAAGTTGCCCCATCCCGTTTGGAGAGCTTTTTCCCCTCCGGGTTCAGGATTAGCGGAGAATGGGCAAACTGGGGAGGTTCGTGGCCAAGAGCACGGTAGAGCAAAATCTGCTTGGGGGTATTGCCGATGTGATCTTCGCCGCGAATCACATGGGTGATGCCCATGTCGATGTCATCCACCACCACCGCCAAGTTGTAGAGAGGGTAGCCATCCGCTCGGGCAATGACCATGTCTCCTCCCAAATCCTGGGTGTTCCAGGTAATGGGGCCGCGGATGAGATCCACCCAAGACACCTCTAGGGGCTCCTCGATTTTGAAGCGGATCACCGGCTGCCGCCCCTCGGCTTCGTAGGCTCGTCGCTGGGCTTCGGTGAGAAAGCGGTGGCGGTTGTCGTAGCGGGGGGCTTTGCCGGCAGCCTTCTGGGCAGCGCGCATCTCCTCCAGCTCTGCCTCGCTGACGTAGCAGCGGTAGGCCAGCCCTTGATCTAGAAGCTGCTGCACCACTGCTTGGTAGCGCTCGATGCGCTTGGACTGGTAGACCGGCCCTTCGTCCCAGTCTAGGCCCAACCAGGCCAGGCCCGCCAAAATGTTGCGGGTGTAGCGGGGCAAAGAGCGGTCGCGGTCGGTGTCCTCGATGCGCAAAATGAACCGGCCACCGTGGCGACGGGCATACAGCCAGTTGAACACTGCCGTCCGGGCGGTGCCGATGTGCAGATTTCCAGTTGGACTGGGGGCAATGCGAACACAAACACTCACAGGTCTAAGGATCCCAAGCAGAGTATCCCGATCCTAGTCGGCGGCGAGATCCTTTGTCATGTTGGCCCTCCATTGGGTTGCAGGCGGTTGCCAATCGAGGCATTTCGAGTAGAATCCGCCTTAGCTGCCGGTCAAAAGGTAGGCTTCATGGGGATCCAAGTCAATGAGCAACGTTCAAACCCCGCTTTTTTCCGGTGTTGAGGAAAAGCTGTAGCGCAGGAGGAATCCCAGCACATGCGTCTGACTTTGGCCATTCTTCTGGGTTGTCTGTCCGCCGGGATCCCGATTGGATCCGCCTTGGCCCAAATTGCCTATCCTTCCTATCCGGTGGGAGATGCCCTAGACAGGATCCTGTTGGATACAGGCAGGAATGTGGATCCGGTCATTTTCCCTGAGGAGGTGGTGCGCTCCCAGGCCCGGCAGACCACCGCCTTCTTCACCACGCTGCTGAACCAGCGCACCAACATCCCACCCCTGCGCTCGCTGGATTTGCCCAGCCCCTATCAGGCTTCGGTTCGTACCCAGGCCGGGTACTACCGCGTGACCCAGACAGAGCCCGTTTTGGATTTTGAAATCTTGCGCTAGGCAGGGCAGGTATTCGGGGCCTGTTCCAGCGCCGGCCTGTTGCTGTTGCCAAAACGTTGTGTATGAAGCTCCGTTCTACTGCTGCGCGGAAGAAAGCTAGATAGGGCGGTGGTTGTGCCCTGGTCGGCGTGGCGGAAAGGGCAGTGACTGCCTGGCGGTTGCCTTAAAGCTGTTCACCCAGGAGGGCATGGTTTTTCTCAGCGAAACAGCTCCCTGGAGAGGCGCTCCGCCGGCGCAATCGGACAAGAGGGAACTGGGGAAAGTTGTGTTTGTGAGAGCCTTCATCCTATGGCCCGCTCGCGCGGACGGTAACTGCCTCTCCGGTCAGCGAAAAAGCTCGCGTGGCGGTAATGCGCACCGGCACCAGGGATCCCTTCAGTTGCTCTGGATCCCCTTCAAAGAACACCAAGCGATTGCCGCGGGTACGCCCCATTGCCTGGCGGGGGTTTTTCGGGTTGGGGCCTTCCACCAGCACCTCTTGCACCTGGCCTAAGAGTCGGGCGCTGCGAGCGGCAGCCACCTCGGCCACCAGTCGGTTCAGCCGTTGCAGGCGGTCGCTTTTTTCCTCTTCAGGCACCTGGTCGGGCCACTCGGCGGCGGGGGTGCCGGGACGGGGGGAGTAGGCAGCAGTGTTCACTTGGTCAAAGCCGATATCCTGCACCAGTTGCAGGGTTTCTTGGAACTGAGCTTCGGTCTCTCCCGGGAAGCCGACAATGGCATCGGCGCTGATGGCGGCTTCGGGCATGTATTGGCGGATGAGCTGGATGATCTGGCGATAGCGCTCGTGGGTGTAGCCGCGCCGCATCCGCTTGAGCACTTCGTTGCTGCCCGCCTGGAAGGGAATGTGGAAGTGCTCGCAGACTTTGGGCAGCTCGGCGCAGGTGGCGATCAGCTCCTCGGTAAAGTAGCGCGGGTGGCTGGTGGCAAAGCGAATCCGTTCAATACCTTCCACCGAATGGACGAAGCGCAACAAGCTGGCCAGGTTGGTTTTCGGATCCAGATCCCGTCCGTAGGCATCGATGTTCTGCCCCAGCAACGTCACCTCGCGGTAGCCCGCTCTGGCCACGTCTTCGATTTCGGCGCGGATGGCCTGGGGCTGGCGGGACTGCTCTTGCCCTCGCACCCGCGGCACGATGCAGTAGGTACAACGCTCGTTGCAACCGTAGATGACATTGATCCAAGCAGTGACCTGGCTGTCGCGGCGGGGCTTGGTGATGTCTTCTGGGATCTCAACCGGATCGGTGGCCACCACCTGGTTTCCGGCTTCCACCTGCGCCAACAGATCCCCAAGGCGGTTCACGTACTGGGGGCCCATGACCAGATCCAGCTCAGGGACGCGGCGCAACAATTTCTCCCCTTCCTGCTGGGCCACACAGCCGGCCACAATGAGCTTGATGGCCGGGTTTTTGCGCTTGCGCTGCGCCTGGATGCCCAGGTAGGAATAGACCTTTTGCTCAGCATTGTCGCGGATGGTGCAGGTGTTGTAGAGAACTAAGTCCGCCTGCAACTCATCTTCGGTGGCCACATACCCCAGGGACTCCAGGATCCCGGCCATGCGCTCGGTATCGGCGCGGTTCATTTGGCAGCCGAAGGTGATGGTGTGGTAGGTGGGAGCAGCCATGGGAAGAAACAGCACAAAGAACCACCATCTTCGAGCTTAGCGGATCCTTAAAAATGGCTGAGGGGTTTGAGACTGCAACGGTTAGTCTAGATAAAAGTTCCTACACCGGCAAAGGCTCATGTTGCCCAAGCATCGTCCCAAGCAACTGTCGCTGGGCCCTCTGGAGTCGGAAATCTTGGACATCCTCTGGGATCTGGGCAGTGCCAGCACCCGTCAAATCCACGAGCGCATCTTGGCCGATCCGGATCGGGAGCTGGCCTATGCCTCTGTGACTACAGTTTTGCAGCGCTTAAGCCAGAAGGGCTGGGTGAGCTGTGAGCGCCGCACCGATCCCCAAGGGCGGCATTTGCCGATGCTGTGGCGGCCTCGTCTTTCGCGTCAGGAAGCGGCCAGCCTCAGGGCCTTCACCCACCTGCAGCAGTTTTTGGCTGTAGGGGATCCCGATACGGTGGCAGCCTTTGCCGATAGCCTGGATCAGGCCAGCGTGTCCCAGTTGCAGGCGATTGCCGAACGGCTGCGGGCAGCCCGTCAAGCCAGGAGGGATCCGCGATGAGCCACTTGGGCATGTTACTGCTGGGCTTGGGCCTCAGTTGCCTGTGGCGAGCCCAGGTGCGCCTGGACAGGAGTGGGGGATGGGGCCGACGTTGGCAGCGGGCTTGGATCCACTTCTTGCTGCCCCCGCTGCTGTTGCTGACCACTGCTTTGGCCTTGGCCTGGATGGGGCCGTGGGGACAAATGGCCGGAGCGGGGGGCTGGTTCTGCTACGGCTGTGCCCTGCTGTTGCTGGCCGTGGCCGGCGGCGTGGCCTTGCACTGGATTTGGGAATACTGGCGCTCCTATCGACGTGCCCATCTGCAAGCTTTAGCCCATGTGGATTTGCATGGCTCTCCGGCCTATGTGCTGGATTTGGAGATCCCTTTTGCTGCTCAAGTGGGGGTGTGGAATGCCCAGTTGGTGGTCAGCCGCGGCCTGCTGGAGCAGTTGGATGATGAGCACTTGCGGGCCGTAATCGCCCACGAAGAGGCCCATCGCCACTACCGCGATACCCTCTGGATGTTTGGAGTGGGCTGGCTGCGACGCCTCACCGGCTGGCTGCCCAACACCGAGGCCCTGTGGGAGGAATTGCTCACTCTGCGGGAGCTGCGGGCGGATCGCTGGGCGGCCCAACGGGTGGATCCCTTGTTGTTGGGAGAGGCCCTGCTGCAGGTGGTGGGCTATGGCGTGGTGGAGCAACCGGCGGCAGCTTGGGTTGGCTTTGCAATGACCGTGAGTTCAGACTCAGGGCAACGGCTGCAGGAGCGTATCGATGCCCTGCTGCAGCAGGCAGAGTCAGGGCCCGTCGATCCCCTACCCCATTCTTCTTCCATTCGGGGTTGGGCCTGGTTGGGGTTGTCCCTATTGCCTTTGCTGGCGATCCCGTTCCATACCTGAAGATTGACGGCGATTCCTCAACCAAATTGTCCTTGGGTTGGGGAAGCGAGCTTGAAAAAAAACCACCAGTTGACGCCCAAAGCCTGAGATCTGCTTTGCAAGCAGAATGGGATACTCTAGGTCAGGTTTTCTGGACTTCTAGGGACTTACAGCAGTGCAAACCAACTCTTCCCTTTCTGAGGCGACCGGGTCGGCGTGTGATCCCCTTACGCGGGCGCAGATCCTCATCGAGGCTTTACCCTACATTCAGCAGTACCAGGGCCGCGTTATTGTCATCAAATACGGCGGCGCAGCCATGGTGCACCAAGAGCGACGGGCCGAGGTGCTCCGAGACATCGTCTTTCTGGCCTGTGTGGGGATCCGCCCGGTGTTGGTGCATGGGGGGGGGCCGGAGATCAACAGTTGGCTACAAAAACTGGACATTCCCTTCAAGTTTGTGGATGGCTTGCGGGTTACCGATGCCGCCACCATGGAAGTAGTGGAGATGGTGTTGGTGGGCAAGGTTAATAAGCAGATCGTGCAGCTCATCAGCTTGGCCGGCGGATCGGCGGTGGGGCTGTGCGGGCGAGATGGCAACTTGATCAAAGCGCGATCCCAGGGCCGGGCAGAGATCGGCTTTGTTGGGGAAGTGAGCAGCATCAACCCCCAGTTGCTGCAAACCCTGTTGGAAGGTGGACAGATTCCGGTGATCTCCAGCGTGGCTGCCGATGAGACAGGCCAAGCCTACAACATCAACGCCGATACGGTGGCGGGAGAACTGGCGGCTGCTCTGGGGGCAGAAAAGCTGATTTTGCTCACCGACACCCCTGGCATTCTCAAAGATCCTCAGGATCGCAGCTCTCTGATTACGTTGCTGGATATCGAGACGGCTCGCCAGTTGATCCAAGCCGGTGTCGTCAAGGGCGGCATGATCCCGAAGGTGCAGTGTTGCATTCGCGCCTTGGCACAAGGGGTACGGGCAGCCCACATTCTGGATGGAGGATCCCCTCATTCCCTATTGCTGGAGCTGCTGACCGATGCCGGCGTGGGCACCAAGCTGGTTCCTTCTCAATTTGCCGCCCAGTTGGAAGACTGAACAACGGATCCCGCTAAGCTTCCTTGATAAAGCGAAGAATCTCCCGCACATGGCCGAGAAACTGGCTATCCACACTGAGCTGAGCCACAGCTTGGTGGGTCTCCTGGCGCAATTGCCTGTGCTCCAGCTCGTTGCTGGCCCGCAACTGTTCCAGTTGGGCTTTGAGCGCGGCCAGCTCCTGACGCAGGTAGCGCCGGGTTTCTTCCTCCTGTTGGGCCCAAGAACCGGGCTTGCCGGGATCCCATTGCTCCTGCAACTGCTCGACTTGGCGTGTCAACTGCTTTATCCGCTCGGCCAACTCGATGGCATCTTCGCGAGGGATGCGGATTTGCCCTTGCAACTGGGCCAAGCGGTCGGCCAAATACTCGTAGCCCCGGATGGCCGGGCGCAGAGCCGTTAACAACACCGCAGCCACAGCGCTGGGGTAGCCAATGGGGGTGACTTGCCCAACGGCCAAGCCATAGAAAACCAGAGCCGACAGCCCATGCAGGGCAATGGCCACGCGCAACGACCAGCGGCTGAGCTTTTGTAGGAAAGCCAAGGTTGAATCTTCCACCGGGCTCCCTCGTTCCTGAGACACAACCGCCTCCTGCTGAACGGCCTTGGCCTGAAAGTAGAGGTTCCAGGGAAGGGTGACGATCACCACCAGCCACCAAAAGCTGGCGATCCCAATGGCCCAATCGGCCAGCTCCCCAATGGGTAGCCCAAAAGCCCGCAGCAGGACAAACAGGATCCCACCGCCGATCAACAACAGCAGCCCCGCCACCCAAACTGGGAAAAAGATTTTCGAGTAAGACACGGAGTAAGAGGTTGAGTAAGACATTGCCGGTTTCTCCTCATCAAGCTGCCTACAGCCTGCCCGAACCGAGCGGCCAGAAGCTC
>NZ_JANSIB010000124.1:0-7538 GCF_047461895.1 Synechococcus sp. R55.8
CCTGGCTCTCCGTTCTGCCATTCCTTGCCGGCAATACAGCGACCGGCCATTTTTCTGGAGTTGGCGAAACAGACAATCGTCTTGGCGTAAGACATACAGGCTTCTAGGGCGAGGACAAAAGCTCGATAGGAGCAAGAAAACCGGGCAGCTAGATGCGTTCTTCAGGGCGAAAGGGGATCAAAAGAGCGCGGGGCGCTTTGGCATGGCGAGAGACCAAAATCAACGCCACAATACTGAGCAGATAGGGCAACATTAAGAAAAACTGATAGGGGATCCGGCTACCCCAAAGCTGCTGAAGGCGCAATTGCAAAGCATCAAACCCGGCAAACAGCAACGCTCCTCCTAAGGCTCGCCAGGGATCCCAAGCGGCAAAAACCACCAGAGCAATGCAAATCCACCCCCGCCCATTGACGATATTGAAGAAAAACGCATCGAACGCAGAGAGGGTTAAAAAAGCACCGGCCACGGCCATAAGAGCGCTGCCCACCATCACGGCCCCGGTGCGAACGGCATAGACCGGGATCCCCTGGGAAGCGGCAGCCTGGGGATTTTCTCCAACCATGCGCACGGCGAGGCCCAGAGGAGTTCGGTAGAGGATGTAGGCCATGAGGGGCACCAGGAGAAGGCTGAGGTAGGTGAGGGGCGGCTGGGTAAACAGGGTTTCTCCCAGAAAGGGCAGGCTGGAGAGACCCGGGATCGGCCAAGGACTGAAGGGGACGATTTTGGGGGGAGAGGTGACCTGGGGCAGGGCCATGCGATAAACAAAATAAGCAGCATTGATGGTCAAGAGGGTAATGCCAATGCCGGTGACGTGCTGGGAAACCCCAAGGCGGACGGTCAACAGGCTGTGAATCAAGCCCACGCCGGCACCTAGGGTGGCAGCAAAGGCTACGCCCCACCACAATCCAGCTCCCTGATAGACCACCAGCCAACCGGTCATGGCCCCCAGGGTCATGATCCCTTCGATGCCCAAATTGAGAACGCCGGCCCGCTCACAGAGGACTTCGCCCAAAGTGCCAAAGAGCAAGGGAGTGGCAATGCGCAGGGTGGCAACCCAAAAGCTGGTGGTGCTGATTAAGCTGATTAGACTCAGGAGTGCAGACATGGGTGCTCAGTCCCAGCGCAGACGATAACGGGCCAACCCCATGCAGACCAACATCCACAGCAGGGCAGCAGCAACAATGACATCGGCAAGATAGGTGGGAACGCCCAAGCTACGCCCCATGGTATCCGCCCCTACATAAACTCCGGCGATGAAGACCGCCGCCCCCACCACCCCCAAGGGATGCAGTTGGGCCAACAGGGCAACGACGATGCCGGTGTAGCCAAAGCCAGGGGATAAATCCAAGGTGAGATAGCCCTTGAGCCCGAGGAGTTCACAAGCTCCCGCCAAGCCTGCCAGCCCCCCTCCCAGCAGTGAGGTATACAAAATAACTCCCTGGACTGGGATGCCGAGAAACCTGGCCGCTTCTGGGTTCGCGCCTACGGCTCGCATTTCTAGGCCCCAAACGGTGAACCGCTCTATGGCCCACACCCCCAGGGCAGCGAGCAGGGCAATGATCAAACCGGCGTGGAGACGACTGCGGGGGATCAGCCGCGGCAGTAGGGCAGCATCCACAAGGGCACGACCTTGGGGCCAACCCAGAGCCAGAGGATCTTTGAGGGGGCCTTCCAGGAGATAGCTGATCCCAAGAAGAATGACAAAATTGAGCAGCAAGGTGGTCACCACTTCGTCCACCTGGAACTGGGTCTTGAGCCAGGCCGGGATCCACAGCAGCAGCCCTCCGGCAATCCAGCCCGCCAGCAGCAGCACCAACACCAACCATGGGCGCGGCAGCGAAAGCCCAGCGGTGCCCAAGAGGCTGGCAGCCAGAGCCCCACCATAAAACTGGCCTTCTGCACCGATGTTCCACAACTTGGCCCGAAAACACACCGCCACCGCCAATCCCGTCAGGATCAGGGGAATGGCCCGCGTCAAAGTTTCGCTCAGGGCAAAGGGGGATCCCACCGCTCCCCGCAGCAACGCTCCGTAGGCTGCCAAAACCGGGGATCCCGTCCACAGGATCAGCAGGCTACAGGAGAGGAAAGCCAGGACAATGGCTGCCATCGGCGCACTCAGGATCAGCCAGAGGGGCACCGTGGAACGGGGTTCAACACGCATCGGCCACCTCCTGCCCGGCCATGCGCAACCCCAAGGCGGTCACCGTTGTGGTTTGGGTTGGGATTGCTGGGGAAAGCCGACCGCGATAGAGCACCGCCACCCGATCGGCCAAACTCAGCAATTCATCCAAGTCTTCAGAAATGAGCAGGATCCCGGCTCCAGCTCGGGCTGCTGCCAGCAGTTGGGCATGCACGTAAGCCACAGCCCCCAGATCCAGTCCCCGCGTTGGCTGGTGAGCCACAATTACCTGGGGATCCCGGCACAGCTCCCGCGAGAGGATCACTTTTTGCATATTTCCGCCGGACAGCAGTTGCACCGGCATCTGGAGCGCCCGCCAGGGATCCCCCCTCTGGAGCCCCCGCACATCGTAGGTCTGTAGCCAGGTGTGGGCCTGCTGATAGATTTGCCAGTGACGCAGGATCCCCCACCGCGAGAATTCGGGATCCCGATAGCGCTCGATCACCCAATTCTCCCACAGGCTAAGGGAACCGATCAGTCCGGTCTTGTGGCGGTCTTCCGGGATCCGGGCCATGCCTTGCCGCACCATCTCAGCAGGAGAGATCAGCCGCAGGACTCGGCCATGCAGATGGAGATGACCTTGGTGGGGCCGGATCACCCCGCAGATCAGATCTGCCAGGACGGATTGCCCATTGCCCGCCACCCCAGCAATACCCACGATTTCGTGACGCCGCACCGTCAGAGAAACCTGCTCCAGATGCTGCTGCCCTGCCCGACAGGAGACCTGCTGCAGCTCCAGGATCGTCTCCCCAACAGACAAGGGCGCTTTGACCACCGCCGCCAACCGCTGCCCCACCATCGCTTCCGCCAGAGCTGTGGGATGGATCTCAGCCGTCTTGCCCGCCATCACCACCCGCCCTGACCGCAGCACCATCACCCGGTCACTGGTGCGCATCACCTCCTGGAGCTTGTGGGAAATCAGCAGGATCCCCAGTCCGCGACCGGCCATCTGCCGTAGGGTGTGAAAAAACGGCTCAATTTCCGGTGGGGTTAACACCGCTGTGGGCTCATCCAAAATCAGGATCCGCGCCCCTCGATACAGCACCTTGAGGATCTCCACCCGCTGCCGCTCCCCTAAGGTCAGGGATCCCACCAGAGCATCGGGATCCACGGCCAACCCCAATTCCTCGGCCAGCTTTTGGATGCGCTGCCGTCCCTCTCGCCGCCGAGACCATAGGTGCCACAGGGGCTGAGTGCCCAGCAGAATGTTGTCCAGCACCGATAGATTATCGGCCAAGACCACATGCTGATGCACCATGCCTATCCCTGCCGCCAGGGCAGCCGCCGGGGATCCCAGCTTGAGGGGCCGACCAAACACCCACACCTGACCCTGATCGGGAACATAGTGCCCAAACAGGATGTTCATCAGTGTCGTTTTGCCCGCCCCATTTTCTCCCAAGATGGCCAGAATCTCCCCGGCCCGCAGTTCGAGATCAATCTGGTCGTTGGCCAGCAGAGCACCAAAGCGCTTAGTAATGCCCACCACCTTCAAGGCCAAAGGCGCTTCAGAGGGTGGACTTGGGTTCGCTATCATCGATGGCTACAACAAAAGACCCTGCCAGAATCTCTGCCTGCCTCTGCATCACCTTAGCTTTCAGTTCAGCCGGAACCTTGTCGGCAAAGGTTCCCCAGTCGGAGAGGCTGGATCCCCCATATTTCATCATGCTGTAGATCCCGTAGTCCTCTGCCTTAAATTCTCCGGCCTTCACCGCGGCAATGGCTCTGTCGATGGTGGGTTCCATGTGCCACAGGGCGCTGACCACCACCGTTTCCGGGTAGTCCGGCTGGGTATCGATCACATTGCCGATGGCCAAAACGCCCCTCTCTTTGGCGGCATCAGATACCCCAAACCGCTCTGCATAGAGGATATCTGCACCGGCATCAATTTGGGCAAAAGCCGCCTCTTTGGCTTTGGGGGGATCAAACCAACTGCCGATAAAGGTGACCAAAAACTTCACCTCCGGCTGCAGTTCCCTCGCCCCTGCCATAAAAGCATTCATGAGGCGGTTCACCTCTGGAATGGGATAGCCCCCCACCATGCCGATAATTTTGGAGCGCGTCAGCCCCCCGGCCACCATTCCCGTCAGATAGGAAGGCTCGTGGATGTAGTTGTCAAACACGGCAAAATTGCTCAGGGCAGGATCCGGCTTGAGGCTGGATCCCATCAAAAAGCTGACCTTGGGATAGTCTTTGGCTACTTCCCGCGCTTCCCGCTCCACCCCGAAGACCTCACCCACCAGCAGTTGGACGCCGCTCTCGGCATACTGACGCAGCACCCGTGGGTAGTCGGTGTTGGAAACTGACTCCGACCAGGTATAGTCAATATCCCCCCGCTCCTGGGCGGTCATCAACGCTTTATGGATCCGGCTCACCCACTGCTGCTCAATGGGAACCGTATAAACCCCGGCCACCTTCAGCTTGGTTCCTTGAGCCACCGCGGCATCGCGAACCAACCAGCGGCTCCCCATCAGGCCAGCCACAAAAGCCCCAGAACGCAGGCAGAAGTCCCGCCGGGAGAGTTCTAAACGTGCCATAGTCGCTTCTGTTGAGGTTACTTCGAGATCGGGTTACTGCTCGGCTTATCCTAAGGGGGAGATCCCTGAAAATATGTATCCTGAAATACAATTTTTTGAGAAGGAGCTTGTTTGTAATGGACAACGAAGTTTCGCTGACGGTTGGAAT
This sequence comes from Synechococcus sp. R55.8, assembly GCF_047461895.1. Taxonomy (NCBI): domain Bacteria; kingdom Bacillati; phylum Cyanobacteriota; class Cyanophyceae; order Synechococcales; family Synechococcaceae; genus Synechococcus; species Synechococcus sp. R55.8. The sequence continues at coordinate 4,862 of NZ_JANSIB010000124.1, forward strand.
GGATGTAAGGGCCAAGTCCTCTCAAATCAGCTCTCGATAGATTATCCCTCTGACTACTTGGTTGATATCTTGCACAACCGGATGCTGTTGGGGACTACAGCCCTCTTTTATAAAGTGAGCAATAACCCAATCAACTGGTTTCCTAAATTCGGGCTTTGAGGTAATTTAAGACATCTTTATCTGATTTGGCCTATCATTCAGTCAACTGTAGTTGCTTCTTTCCATCCTAAGTTCAAACAAATAGCCACAACATATGGATCTCATTTTGCGCCGGGCCAATTTGCCGGATGGCCGCAAGGGAATCGATATCGGTATCCAGGGGGATCGCATTGTGGCTCTGGAAAGCAACTTACAAGCCACTGCCCCCCAAGAAATTGATGTCAGCAACCGCTTGGTGTCGCCCCCCTTCGTGGATGCCCACTTTCACATGGATGCCACCCTCACCTATGGGATCCCGCGCGTCAACCAGTCGGGCACCTTGCTAGAAGGGATCGCCCTCTGGGGGGAGTTGAAGCCGCTGTTGACCCCCGAGGCAGTGATGGAGCGGGCCTTGACCTATTGCGACTGGGCAGTGGCGCGTGGGATCCTGGCCATCCGCACCCATGTGGATGTGTGCGATCCCAACCTGTTGGCGGTGCGGGCGCTGCTGGAAGTCAAGCAAAAAGTGGCTCCCTACTTGGATTTGCAACTGGTGGCCTTTCCTCAGGATGGCTACTATCGCTCGCCAGGGGCGGTGCAGCTTCTGGAGAAGGCTCTGGATTTGGGGGTGGAGGTGGTGGGCGGAATCCCCCACTTCGAGCGGACGATGGCCGAAGGGACGGCTTCGGTGCGGGCCCTATGTGAAATTGCAGCAGCGCGGGGTCTGCGGGTGGATCTGCACTGCGACGAGGCGGACGATCCGCTTTCGCGCCATGTGGAAACCTTGGCCTACGAAACGCTGCGGCTGGGCTTGCAGGGGCGGGTAGCCGGATCCCATCTAACTTCCATGCACTCGATGGACAACTACTACGTCAGCAAACTGATCCCCCTGATGGCCGAGGCAGAGCTGGGGGTGATCGCCAACCCGCTGGTCAATATGGTCATCCAAGGTCGCCACGATACCTACCCCAAGCGGCGGGGGCTGACCCGGGTGCCCGAGCTGATGGACGCAGGCTTGACGGTAGCCTTTGGCCAGGATTGCGTGATGGATCCCTGGTACCCTTTGGGCAGCGGCAACATGCTGGAGGTGGCCCACATGGCCATCCACGCCGCCCAACTGACTGGCTATGAGCAGATGCGCCAGTGTTTTTTGGCGGTAACAGAAAACCCGGCCCGCATTCTGGGGTTGGAAGGCTACGGCCTGGAACCCGGCTGCTACGCCGATCTGGTGGTGCTCCAGGCCGCCGATGCCGTCGAAGCCATTCGCCTGAAACCAGCTTGCCTGTATGTCTTCCGCCGGGGCCGGCTGATCGCCCAAACGCCGCCTGTGGTCGCGCAACTCCATTTGCCTGAGCGCCCCACCCAGGTGGAGTTCAGCCGCCAGCTTTGGACCTCATCGGCGCACGGTACCGCTGAAGCCGCTGGCCTTGAATTGCTCCAGGGTGAGGGGCAGGGGGCTGGTTATGGGCACCGAGATGCGAATTGAAAAAGGGCTCTCGCCGGGAGGAACTTCTGCAATGGCCCCCAGGCGGGTACGCTCCGGCAGAACCTCGTTGCCGTTGGCATCGTAAAGCCGACCGAAGACATCCGCGTTCAGCAGGGTATTTTTGGAGCGGTTGACCACTGTGCCTTCGACGAACAGGCACCTGGCCGGTATGGGGTTGCCGTTGCTGGTCACCAGGTTGGTGTATTCGGGGGTATCGGGACAGGGGGTGACGTGGAGATCCTTCAGTTGCAGGGGGATCGCCCCAAAGCCCATCAAGAGCACCGCCAATGCCACACAGCCAAAGCTCATGCAGACAAGACGCAGCTTTTGGGTTAGCCACTGCGCCGGCTTCCAAACTTGGCTCATCGTTTTTCCTCCAAGGCCCACCCTCTTTAGTCTAGGGGATCCCCGTCTCGTAGAACCTCTCCTCGGTTTGGATCCCATCCAGGCGCTGATCCCAAGGATCCTGAGGCAGGGGCTGCTCCAGCAAGCAGGCTTGGGGGAGGATGCCCCACTTGGGCACACTGGGATCCGGCAAAGCGGCCAAAAAGCGGTCGTAATAGCCGCCGCCATAGCCCAAACGCCTTCCCCAACGATCGCAGGCCAGGGCAGGCACCAGGATCAAATCCGCCTTGCCAGGGTCGATAACTGTGCTGCCGGGAGAAGGCTCCAGCAAGCCCCAGCAGTTGGGGACAAGCTCAGCCGGCTGGTAGCGGTGCCACTGCATTTGCCGCCGCGGCAGACAACGGGGGATCCCCCACTGCTTCTCTGGAAAAAGGGCAAACAGGGATCCCAAGTCCACCTCGGAGCCGAAGGCCACATAGGCCAGGATGGTTTTGGCGGCCAAAAGTTGGGGGCAAGAGGCCAAATGAGCCACGATCTTCTGGCTGATAAGGGATCTGTCCAACCTCTGCCGTAGCTGGCGAAAGTGCTGGCGCAGGCGAGCTTTTTCTAGGGCAGGATCTGCTGCCAGAGAACTGGGCCGCCAAGAAGAAGACAGTTCCGGGGAAGGGAGTTCCTGCACAAGCCCAATGCCGCTTGGATATTCGGTCT
>NZ_JANSIB010000125.1:0-7308 GCF_047461895.1 Synechococcus sp. R55.8
CGTAAACCAGCCTAGAGGTTAAGCCTACGGCTCGCTTCGCGAACGGGCCTGTTTTGTTCTCTGGTAGGGCAGAGCAGGCTCAGGGCTACTGAAAGCCCGCTCCGTACCGCTTAGCGGTCGGAGCCGGGTAGTTTACGAGATAGGCTTTTCGGCTGCAAGTCGCACAAAGCGATTTTGGTTGTAGAGCTGCTGAGCCACCACTGCGAAACCCACCTTCTCCAGCAACCACACCAGGTCTTCGGCGCTGAAGCGATTGTGCTCGTAGAAGTGGGTAAACTGATCCAACAGCGTTTCCAAAGGCGTGTCCGACTGGAAGAGTTGGGCCTCTGTATCGGCATCGAAGTAGAGGCTGAGCGGGGCGCGCACCCAATCCACCAGCAAAAATCGCCCCCCCGGCTTGAGTAGACGCAACACCTCCTGCAACAAGCGCAAGGGCTGCACCATCTCGTGCAACACCACCACTGCCTGAGCTGCATCGATGCTGTTGGCCGCAAGCGGCAAGTGAGGGTCGTGCAGGTCGGCCTGCAGCAGCTGGATTCCAGGGATCCCTTTCAAATCTGCCGCCGCTCGCTCCAACATGTAGGGCATCACATCCACCCCGATGAAGTGTCCTCCGGGATAGCGTTGCGCCCACTGACCCAGAGCAAACCCCGGCCCGGTTCCCAGATCCAACAAGCGCGGTGCAGGAGGCAGACAGGGCTCGATGTGCATCTGCCAGAACTGCCAAAACGCCTCGTTAAAGCGCCCAGGAGCTGTTGCCAGCATGCGCTCGCAGAAGCTGGGGCCACGGTGGTGCTGGTAGAGAAGCTGAAAGGTATCGAGGCCGGTCTGGGGCATGGCTGAAGATTGTTGAGAAAATTGCTAGAGGGATCACCAGAATTCGCTGATGGGCTGAAAAGAGCATCGGGGGATCCCCAAAAGTAAGGCCTAATGTCGGCCTAACGAGCCGTGGGAGCGCTGGAAAAGTTGGCAATGCCGGTCTCCAGGTCGCTAAAGCAGGTCAATACCTTTTCCATAGAGGTGAGGTTGAGGACGAGGGCCACATTTTCCGGCACGCAACAGAGGCTGAGGTTGCCCCCAGCAGCACGGCACTTGCGCAAAGCAGAGATCAACACCCCCAGCCCAGAGCTGTCCATAAAAGTGACCGACGACATATCGATCAACATATTGGTGTAACCGAAATCTAAAACCTGCTGGAGCAATTGCCGAACTTCTGAGGCGGCCTTGGCATCAAAACGACCCTCCAGCGGCACAATCGCCAGTTTTTGCCCTTGTGGAGTCTCAGCAGTACGGATGCGCAGCTTGAAATCCATCGTTTCCAGTGAAGACCTCATGCCCCACCTTAACACCATCCGCTACCGCCCACCAGGAAATCTTGTGAAGATCCCCAGGGACAGCGCAGCTCCCTCCAAAAACATCTGCCCTCTCGTCCCCAGCTCCTCTCCCAACAAGCCAGAGGGAAGCCGTGTAAACCCATGAAGTAAGAGCCGCCCCAGAGCTTAGCAGGAACTCCATCCCCCGCAGGGAAGGGATCCGGCCTCGGCCACAAATTCCGCATCTTAGGCGGATCTACCTACAGCATAGGTTGCAGGGTTAAAGCCTCCGAGTCTATGGAGGGAAGGGACATGTGCAAACGGGGACGGTGCATAGAGAGCAACTGGGCCAGCCGCTTGCGCAGCTCAGTACGGGGCACAATCGCGTCGATGAGCCCTTGGGCCAGCAAATATTCGGCGGTTTGGAAGCCTTCGGGAAGCTTGCCCTTGCCGATGGTTTGCTCGATTACATTCGGCCCGGCAAACCCCACCTGCGCGCCCGGCTCGGCCAGGATCAAATCTCCCAGCATGGCAAAGCTGGCAGTTACCCCGCCATAGGTGGGATGGGTGAGCACGGAGATGAACAATTGTCCGGCGTCGCGGTGCCTTTGTAGGGCGGCTGAGGTTTTGGCCATCTGCATGAGGCTGAGGATCCCTTCCTGCATGCGGGCTCCCCCCGAAGCCGAAAACAGGATCAAAGGCAGGTGATCGCAGGTGGCCCGTTCCGTGAGGCGGGCGATCTTCTCGCCTACCACCGAGCCCATGCTGCCGCCCATGAAGCGAAAGTCCATCACTCCAATCGCCACCGGGATCCCTTCCAGGCTTCCCAACCCTGTCAGGACGGCATCCTTGAGCTGGGTGCGCTCCTGGTAGGTGGCCAAGCGCTCGGAGTAGGGCTTTTGGTCGAAAAAGTGTAGGGGATCCGTGGGAGCCAGGTGCTCGTCGAGGGGTTGCCAGGATCCGGGATCCAAAAGCTGTTCCAGCCGCTCTGGAGCTGTAATGCGATGGTGATGCCCACAGCTAGGGCAGACTTGCCAGTTTTGCTGCAGATCCTTGGTGTAGGTCAGAGTGTCACAGGCAGGACACTTTTGCCAGAGGCCGTCGGCAATCTCTCTTACCTGACGCTCTTTGTCGAAGGGGCTGCTACCTGTCAGGTTCAGAGAGGTTTGTCTGCGCCGCTCCGCAAACCAATCCAGTAGAGACATAGCTGTTGAAATATCCTCCCTACTCAGGGATGTTGAGAGCCCTGCCGGTGAGCTGCGAAACACATCTCAACGTTCTCAAGCTATCAAAGAATCGCCCAACTGAAAATAGAGACAACAGCAGGCAATGGAGACTCGGTGGCAGGTGCTGACCACAGGGGATGGATCCCTGACCTTTTTCTCGGAAGAGTTTGGACAGGCTTTTCACAACGTCAGTGGTGCCGCCCAGGAGGCTTTGGAGAAGTTTGTCCGCCCTTGCCGGCTGGATCGGCTGCCTTTGGAACGGGATCCCGCCCAGCCCATTTGCCTTTTGGATATTTGCTTTGGCCTGGGCTACAACTCCGGCCTTGCCCTAGAAACCATTTGGCAAATCCGGCCCGATTGTCTTGTGGAGGTAATCGGCCTAGAGCGATCCCCGGAAGTGCCTCGCCAGGCTTGGCAGGCGGGGGTGGGATCCACCTGGAGCTTTGGGCAAGAATGGCAACACTGGATTGAACAGGGATCCTGGCAATCGGAGCGCTGGCGCGGAACGCTGCTGTGGGGCGATGCCCGGCAAACGGTGTTGCAGGTGCCGCTGGGGTGGGCAGATGCGGTGTTTTTGGATCCCTTCTCCCCTTCGGTTTGCCCAGAGCTGTGGACGGTGGATTTCTTGCGGGCCGTGGCCGAACGGATGCGCCCCAGCGGGATTTTGGCCACCTATTCCTGTGCAGCGGCGGTGCGAGCGGCTCTGTTGGAAGCAGGGCTTTTCATCGGCTCTACCCCCCCGGTAGGTCGTCCTTGGCCGGGGACAGTGGCCTCGCCCCAACCTGACCACCTGCCGCCTCTTTCCCCCATGGAGTGGGAGCACCTGAAAACTCGCGCTGCCGTGCCCTACCGGGATCCCACCTTGAAAGGAGATAGAGCGCAAATCCGTCTGCAACGCCAACGGGAACAGCAGGGATCCCCTTTGGAGCCCACTTCTGCTTGGAAACGCCGTTGGCCCGTGCAAGCCTAGAGAGTGGCGTTGCCGGAGTTCAGATCTGGACAACTTTTCCCAGGATTGCTGCCCGAGTGTATCCAAGACACCTGCGCTATTCCCGTACCCTTACGCAAGCCACCATTTCTTGACAAAGTTAAGCTGAGATGAAACTTCTCTGCTGTCAACTGCCATGTCTTCTGAGGAGTCCCTCCCGCTGACGCGAGCAACCTCTGCCGGTACGCTGGTTGCCCTTTGTGCTGAACAGCACCGCGTCATCCTGCAGTTTTTGACTCGCCTGTCTCGAGCGCCGGAGTTGGATCTGGAGCAGCGACGCCTCTGTGTACAAAGGTTGCGACAGCGCCTCTCCCGCCACATTCAACTGGAGCGCCATGTTCTCTACCCCCTGCTCAGGTCGGCTCTCCAGGCGGATCCCCACCTCAGCGCCCAAACTGAGCGGCTGGAGCAACATCTGCGGGATCAGATTCCAGAGCTGACGCGCTTTTTGCACCAATCAGAGCGCACCCCGCAGCAGGTGGATCCTTCTGCTGCCCTTCACTTCTATCGGCAATTGCGGGCTCAGTTTGATCAGGAGGAGAAAATCTTGCATCCCCTCTTTGCCCAGCATGTTTCTCCCGAAGCAGAGCAGCAGCAGTTGCGTCTGTTCCGCAAACGCCTGCAAGCCAGCGCTGCTTCCAATCGCTCTGCACATAGCCGTCGCGTTGCTTTGAATGAGCTGGAACGGCAGGCGATAACCCGCCCTGTCTTGCCCAACGAGCGTCTCTGGTCGCTGCAGGGCAACGCTGTGCAGATGGCCGCTCCCTAGCCAACGACGGTCTTGTTGTTGGAGGCTAGTGGTGGTATTTTTGCTGCAATCGGCTCCCTGACCCCAAAACCATGCAGCCCTGGGATCCCGAAACCTACGTCGATCAAATGGCCCAACTGCTGCAACTGCCCCTGCATCCTGAACACCGAGCAGGGGTGATCGAAAATTTTGCCCGCTTTCTGCCCATTGCTCAACAGGTGCTGGAGTTCCCGTTGCCGCCGATAGTTGAGCCAGATCCCACCTTTGACCCCCAGCCATGACCGGGGATCCCCACCTTCTCGGCAGCGCTGACGCGGTCTCTATTGCCAGGGCTGTCCGCCAGGGATCCGTGAGCGCCCAAGCGGTGGTGGCTGCCTGTCTGGAGCGGATTCGCCGGCGGGATCCCCAGCTCAATGCCTTTACAGCTGTCTTGGAGGAATCGGCCTTACAAGCGGCGGAGCAGGTGGATCGACAGGTGGCTCAAGGGATCCCTGTAGGCCCGTTGGCAGGGGTGCCTTTTGCCGTCAAGAACTTATTTGACGTGGCCGGCCTCACCACCCTGGCTGGCTCGGCGATCAACCGCGAAAATCCCCCGGCCATCCAAGATGCAACGGTGGTGGCTCGTCTCAAGCAGGCAGGGGCAATCTTGGTGGGCACCCTCAACATGGACGAGTACGCCTACGGCTTCGTCACCGAAAACAGCCACTACGGCCCCACCCACAACCCCCACGATCTCAGCCGCAGTGCGGGGGGATCCTCTGGCGGCTCGGCAGCAGCGGTGGCAGGAGGTTTGGTGCCCCTTGCCCTGGGCAGCGACACCAACGGCTCGATTCGGGTACCGGCCTCTTTGTGTGGCGTCTACGGCCTCAAGCCCACCTATGGCCGTCTATCGCGGGCAGGAGCGGCTCTGTTTGCCGCCAGCTTTGACCACGTGGGCCCCTTGGCCCGTTCGGTGGCCGATATTGCCCTCAGCTTCGATGTCATGCAAGGGCCGGATCCCCAAGATCCCGTCTGTACCCGGCGTCCTGTAGATCCCACCTTTGGGCAATTGGGGCAGGGGATCGAGGGCTTGCGCATCGCGGTGGCGGATGATTACTTTGCCCGAGGGGCAGAGCCCCCCATCTTGGCCGGGGTAGAAAAGGTGGCCCAAGCCTTGGGGGTCGGCCAGACTGTGCGGATCCCGGAAGCCCAGCGCGCCCGTGCCGCCGCCTTCCTGATCACGGCTGCTGAGGGAGCCAACCTGCACTTGCCCAACCTGCGAACTCGCCCCCACGACTTTGACCCGGCCACCCGGGATCGCTTTTTGGCCGGAGCTTTGCTGCCCGCCAGTTGGATCTTGCAGGCGCAGCGCTTTCGCCGCTGGTATCGCCAGCAGGTGCAGGCCATTTTTCAGGAGATCGATCTGTTCATCGCCCCCACCACCCCCTGCTTTGCCCCCTTGCTCGGCCAAGAGAAGATGGTGATCGATGGGGTAGAGGTTCTCACTCGGCCCAACCTCGGCCTCTACACCCAGCCCCTCTCGTTTATCGGTCTGCCGGTGCTTTCGCTGCCGTTGCGCGAGAGTGGATCCCTGCCTTTTGGCGTACAACTGGTGGCCGCCCCCTACCAAGAAGCCAAGTTGCTGCGGGCAGCCGCCTATTTGGAGAAGCTAGGGATCCCCAATGCGCAGCCGGTTTGAGCCATGAAGAGCCCTGCTTTTGCAGCGTATCTAGCGTTAGGACTCGCGGGCATCCTCTTGTAGACACTAAATGTGTAGATAAACATTTTGCGGTCAAGAGAATGATTGCCTTGGGGGAGAAGCTCTAGTCTCCGTATGGCCCGTGGGCAATGTCTGAAGCTGGATTTGGGCAGACTCTTTGGCCTTGGCTCGCAAGAGAGATTGGGGCACCGGATATTAAAGTAAAATTAAGCCCCCAGTTGTTGTATCAAATGCCTCCTTCTCCAGGCTTGGCCGATAGAATGAACGGCATAAAATGGACACGGCACCCCCACCTGGACTCATATTCCTATGGATCATCCTGATTCTGTGGCTCGGCGCTACATGAAACTGTGCGAGGCCTATCTCTCTCTCAATGAAGCCTTCGACAAATTGGATCAGTCCCACAGCCGCCTACAGCGCTACATCAAACGACTCTTTCCGCTCAAGCCGATTTTGCAAGAGCAGCTTAAGCAGAGCGACCGCTGGATGAACTCCTTACGAGAAGAACTGCAAGCCAAAGAGGCCCGGCTTGGCGAGCTAATCGCCAACTACGACCAAGTCTGCGGCGAGCTGGACTCTACCAAAGCAGAACTGTTGAGCGCTCAAGCGCTGATTGAGAAACTGGAAGCCGAAAATGCTCAGGTTTTGGAACGCTTGAGTCGGCTCACCAACATGGAAGAGGAAATGGCAAACTTGGCGGAACAGCTGGCCCAAGCGAACGAAGCTCGTCAGCAGATGGAGGCTCGAAATCGCGAGCTGGAGCGAGCTTTGGGAGACCGGGATCAGCACATTTACAGCCTGCAAGAGCGATTGGCACAATTGGAGCAAGAGATGGCCTTCCTGAAAGCTCAGCGGGATGAGGCCCAGCAAGCTGCACAACTGGCTGTATCTCGCGCTGAGCAGGCGGAAGCTAGGCTGAAGGTGCAAACCGAACAAGTTCAGACTTTACAAAATAAGCTCCATCAAGCCGAGGAGCAGCTGGCCATGGTAACCCTGAACGAGCTGGAGCTCCTGCTCAGCCATAACTCGATGAACCTCTTGCGAGAAGCGGGGCAGGCTGCAGAAGTAGATGCCCAGGTGCTGGCAACCGTACCGACCTCTCTGGCCGAGGCGGAACACATTCTGCTGGAGATCGACCAGTTCATTCAGTTCATTTTGGCCTACTCGGAGCCCATGAAGTCGCAGGCTGCGTGACATACTCCCGACGCTGTAGCTAGCTTCCCGCAGGGTTGCTACGCACACAGCGCGGGCTTCTCAGTGACCCCTGCTATCGCTTCAGACATTTCCTGAGCTTAAGGACTACGTCCCGCTGACGCGAAAAGGACGGGATGCCC
>NZ_JANSIB010000126.1:0-7225 GCF_047461895.1 Synechococcus sp. R55.8
GTTCCCCCTTCGGGGGGATCCCTAGAAATTGGAAACAATTCGGTTGACCCAGTGTGGGACACTGTGGAGTGTACAGTTCCCCCTTCGGGGGGATCCCTAGAAATTGGAAACTGCTAACTAAGCGTAGCCGAATAAAGCGCGCAGAGTCGATCCGTTCCCCCTTCGGGGGGATCCCTAGAAATTGGAAACTTGGACATAGCTATCCTCCTATTGGCAGGGAACACTGGGTTCCCCCTTCGGGGGGATCCCTAGAAATTGGAAACCACCGTTCTGCCCGGAGAATTTGCTCTTTGGTGTATTTCAGTTCCCCCTTCGGGGGGATCCCTAGAAATTGGAAACTTCTTGGTAGACAACTACATGGTCTCCACAATCAAGTTCCCCCTTCGGGGGGATCCCTAGAAATTGGAAACCTGGTTAGGTTGACCAGTCGTGAAGCACTGGCCACCGTTCCCCCTTCGGGGGGATCCCTAGAAATTGGAAACTTGACGAGGACTTTTACCTGGTCTGCAATACGACGGTAAGAGTTCCCCCTTCGGGGGGATCCCTAGAAATTGGAAACAGTTCAACAACACGCTGACCAGGAACCCCAAAGAAGATAGCAGTTCCCCCTTCGGGGGGATCCCTAGAAATTGGAAACTCATTGGGATCCGGCCACCCATCCCCCAAGTCCTCTTCGTTCCCCCTTCGGGGGGATCCCTAGAAATTGGAAACTCCGTCCAGAGTGGAGCCCTCAACATATCCGTACACTGCGTTCCCCCTTCGGGGGGATCCCTAGAAATTGGAAACTTTAGGTGGGGTTTAACTACTCTTCGTATTCATATACGAAGTTCCCCCTTCGGGGGGATCCCTAGAAATTGGAAACAGCATTTCGCGTACTTTTTCAGGTTTGATGGGGACTAATGTTCCCCCTTCGGGGGGATCCCTAGAAATTGGAAACTATAGACAAACTCTACGGCCAATTCCGGCGTCCCTTGTTCCCCCTTCGGGGGGATCCCTAGAAATTGGAAACAAGATAACTCTACACCTATGGAACTAAGCTAGATTTAAAGTTCCCCCTTCGGGGGGATCCCTAGAAATTGGAAACTTGCGTTCTGTCTGGCTACCTCAGGAAGACCAGAATAGTTCCCCCTTCGGGGGGATCCCTAGAAATTGGAAACCCTAAACAAACTCTGCCTCTTCTAAAAATATAAGGAGTTCCCCCTTCGGGGGGATCCCTAGAAATTGGAAACTAGGCTACACTAGCTTGCATATTCTGGCAGCCTACGGTTCCCCCTTCGGGGGGATCCCTAGAAATTGGAAACTCCATGTAACTTAACCCGCCATCCTGCTTATCCAATGTTCCCCCTTCGGGGGGATCCCTAGAAATTGGAAACGGTAGCTTGCGACAGGCGAATGACTGCCTCAAAGCTATTCAGGGTTCCCCCTTCGGGGGGATCCCTAGAAATTGGAAACTGGAAAATCAACCAAGTTCCACGAAGGTTGAAGACCTTGTTCCCCCTTCGGGGGGATCCCTAGAAATTGGAAACAACCCGTCTTCCGTTGTGATGGTGTAATCGTCGTTCAAGTTCCCCCTTCGGGGGGATCCCTAGAAATTGGAAACGCGTACAGTCCGATTAAATCTTTTACGAGCCCTCTCACGCGTTCCCCCTTCGGGGGGATCCCTAGAAATTGGAAACTCATCCATCCAGGAAGAATCGTCTTCCCATGGGTTGTCGTGTTCCCCCTTCGGGGGGATCCCTAGAAATTGGAAACTTGTTGGATCCCTTGCCACCTTGGGGTGTATTTGTTGAGTCAGTTTCCCTGTAGTGAGGGCTCCCTAGGGATGGGGAAAGGACTCAACAGCTTGCGCTGGCTGGCGCGTCAGTATGCGCTTCGAGTTCTGGATGCTGCCGGTATAACCCTCAATGGCTCACAGCCCTGGGATATTCAAGTTCACGACGAGCGGCTCTACCTGCGCTGCCTGCTCTATGGATCCCTGGGCTTTGGCGAGGCCTACATGGAGGGCTGGTGGGATTGCGAGGCCATTGATGAGTTAGTTTGTCGTCTCCTAACTGCCCAGGCACCGCAGCAGGTGGGTTGGCTAACTCAGCCCTTGCTTGGGCTGGACAGTCGCCTCATCAACCGCCAGCGGGGCAAGGGGGCATTTGTCATTGGCCAGCGCCACTACGACATTGGCAACGATCTCTATGAGGCCATGCTGGATCGCCGCATGATCTACAGCTGTGCCTATTGGGATAGGGGCGCGCAAACTCTGGATGAAGCCCAAGAAGCTAAGCTTGACCTCATTGCCCGCAAGCTGGAACTCCAACCCGGCATGCGGGTGCTCGACATCGGCTGTGGCTGGGGCGGCACAGCCCAGTACCTGGCCGAACGCTACGGGGTGCAGGTTGTGGGGATTACTGTTTCCAAAGAGCAAGCCAAACTGGCCAGCGAACGCTGCCGCGGCCTGCCGGTCGAGATTCGGTTAGAAGACTATCGCCAGACCCAGGGAAAGTTTGATCGCATCCTTTCTGTCGGCATGTTTGAACATGTTGGCTACCGAAACTACCGAACGTTTATGCAGGTAGCCCGCCGCTTGTTGAACGACAATGGCTTGTTTCTTCTGCACACCATCGGCAGCAACGTGGCCTACCAGGGGCGGGATCCCTGGATTGAGCGCTACATTTTCCCCAACTCGATGCTGCCCTCGCCTCATCTGATTACTGCAGCCTTTGAGGGCTTATTTGTGCTGGAAGACTGGCACAATTTTGGGATCAATTACGTGGCCACCTTAAAAGCCTGGCACGCCAATTTCGAGCAGGCATGGCCAAAATTAGCCGACCGCTACGATGAGCGCTTTCGCCGCATGTGGCGGCTCTATCTCCTGATGAGTGCCGGTAGCTTCAAGGCCCGGGCCAGCCAGCTCTGGCAACTGATCCTCTCACCTCGTGGGGTGAGCGGCGGCTATCGCTCGGTGCGGTAACGACAGTCCCAAAAGTTTGCAGGTGCCCCTGCGCCTTCGCTGAGTGGGGGTGTTATGATGAGTTTGATTATCATTCTCACTCTAGACAAGCTGAGGGATGCCCGCAGCTCTGCAGCAAAAAATTGTCAATCGCTTCCAGAAGGCCAAGACCTCGCGGCAGAAGTATGAGCTTCTCCTAGCCTATGCCAAGCGCCTGCCACCCTTTCCCGAAGCGGAGAGGAAGGAGGAGAACCTAGTCAGAGGTTGCGCTTCGCGGGTGTGGCTGGCCACCGAGTTTAGGGAGGGCAAGGTCTACATCCAAGGGGATGCCGATGCTCAGTTGGTCAAGGGTTTGGTGGCCATTGTGGTGGAGGGGCTAAGTGGCCTAGCGCCGGAAGAGATTTTGGGGGTTTCCCCAGAGTTTGTGCGGGAGATGGGCCTCAATTTCAGCCTTAGCCCTTCCAGGAGCAACGGTCTGGTGAGCATGTTTTCGATGCTGCGGCAGAGGGCCTTGGCTTTTGGGAAGTCAGTTGCTTCCAGCTCTGCTGTCTCTGTTGTCTTGTGAGGTATTCAGGCTCATGACTGATCAAGCTAACTCTATCCGTTCGGCTCGACCGGTGCGATCGCTGGTCTCGCTGCTGGCCGCCCTCTCGGTCGGGATCCTGGGAAGCCTGCAGATGCGCCAAGAAGAGTCCCGGGCCCAGCAGGGATCCAGCCCCCCAAAGGTGGTGACCACGATTTTGCCGATAACGCAATTTACCCGTGCTGTGGCCGGGGATCGGGCAGAAGTCACGCCACTCCTTCCCCCTCAGATGGGGCCCCACGACTTTCAGGCTCGACCCGAGGAGGTTCGTTTGCTGGCTCAGGCGGATGTGCTGGTGATCAACGGGTTGGGTATGGAAACGTTTTTGGAAGGGTTGATCGCCAGCGCTGGGAACCCCCAATTGCAAATCGTTGACAGCAGCGAAGGGATCCCAACTTTGCGGGCTGAGGAGCCAGAGCATGGGCACTCCCACGGTCACGGCCATGGACACTCTCATGGACACAGTCACGGCCATTCTCACGGGCATGGCCATGGCCACTCTCATGGGCACAGCCACGGCGAGTTTAACCCCCACATTTGGCTGGATCCCAGGCGGGCCATTCAGCAGGTGGAAAATATTCGTGATGGCCTCATCTCTGTAGATCCGGCGGGGGCAGAGATCTACCAGGCCAATGCGGCTGCTTTTATCGAGAAGCTCAAGGCTTTGGATGAGGAGATTGCCGCTCGGCTAGCTCCCTTTGCCGGAAGAAGCTTTGTAGTTTTCCACAACTTTGCTCCCTACTTTGCCGAGCGCTACAACCTCAAGGCTGAGTTTTTGGTGGAGATCCCTGAAGCCAGCCCCTCCCCCGAAGATGTGCGGCGGGTGATGGAGACGGTGCGGGCATCCGGCCTGAAGACGATCCTGGTGGAACCGCAGCTGGGGAGTAACAACCCCTTTGAGGTTTTGGCCAGAGACCTAGGGATCCAAGTTCGCGTTTTCGATCCCATCGAAACCGCTGGCCCTGAGGGGATCGAGCCGGAATATTACCTGACCATCCTGCGGCAAAACGTGGATAATCTGATCTCGGCCTTTGAGAAGGAGACGGCCTTCCTGCCCCTGCAATTGCCGCTGCTGGGCCAAGCTGCTCTCGAACACCTGCTGGCGAGGGGGCGATGATCTCCTGCTCCGGCGAGGTTGTCCTGCGCGTGGAGGGGCTGACGGTCTATCGGGGATCCCGCTTGGCAGTACAGAATGTGTCATTTGAGCTGAGGGCGGGATCCCATACGGCCATTGTCGGCCCCAATGGCGCTGGCAAAAGTACCTTGGTGCAGGCCATCTTGGGGATCCTGCCGCGGCAGTGCGGCTCGGTTTGGATTCTGGGAGAGCCGGTGTGCCTGTCCGGTTATTTGCCCCCCTCGGTGCGGCAGCAGGTGGCTTACGTGCCCCAGCGTTTTCAGTTCAATCCTGGGATCCCCATGGTGGTGGAGGAGTTTGTGGCTTTGGGTTGGGGGGCATTGCAACCCTGTTGGCCTTGGCAGCAGCGCTCTGCTCGGCGGCAGGCGGTGAAAGAGGCGTTGGAACGGGTCGGCGCATCCCACCTGTCCTCTAAGGCTCTGGGCCAGCTCAGCGGCGGGGAGCTGAAACGGGTGCTGTTGGCCTATTGCTTGGCTTGGCCGCGGCGGTTGCTTATCCTCGACGAGGCACCGGCAGGCTTAGATACGCTCAGCGAGGGGGAGTTTTACCGGCTCCTGGAAGAGCTGCGCCAATCTCTGGGCTGGGCCATTTTGCAGATCTCCCATGATTTGGAAATGGTGTCTTGCTATTGCGACCGCGTGCTGTGCCTCAACCAATCCCTCATCTGCCAGGGATCCCCCCAGGTGGCTTTGGCACCAGAAGTGCTGAGCCGGGTTTATGGGCCTGTTCGCGACAGCGGTGCGGAGCACCATTTTGTCCGCTACATCCACCGTCACTGAGGGGAAGGCGATGTTGGAGGGCTGGGTGCGGGTAGTGGAGCTGTTGCAGTTGCCCTTTATGCAGCGGGCCATGCTGGGCGGGATCCTCACCGGCATGACGGGCGGGCTGCTGGGCAGCTTTGTCATCTTGCGGCAACTGTCGTTCTTTAGCGATGCCCTGGGGCATTCGGCTCTGCTGGGGATTGTTTTGGGAGTGCTGCTGGGGCTGAATCCCACCGTGGTGCTGATGGTGTTTGGGGTGGGGTTTGCTTTGGGCGTCACCTTTGTCCTGGAGCGCACTCAACTGTCGGCGGATGCGGTGCTGAACATCATCTACTCTTCCTCTTTGGCGCTGGCCGTTATCGCCCTCAGCTTGCTGCCCGGCTATCGGGGCAACCTCAACCAGTTGTTGTTTGGGGAGATTTTGGGGATCAGCCCGGCAGCCCTGTGGACGAGCGGGATCCTCTTGCTGATCAGCTCGGCCTATGTGGGATTGACTTTGCCCTCCCAAATGTTGCTGACCCTGGATGAGCCGCTGGCGCGGGCGCGGGGGGTTCAGGTGGGCTGGCAGAAGCTGGCTTTTGTGGTGTTGCTGGCTGTGGTGGTGGCGCTCTCAATTCGCTCTGTGGGGGTGTTGCTGGTGAGCGCTTTTGTGGTCATCCCAGCCTCGACGGCAAGGCTTTTGGGATCCCGCTTTACAACCTATGTGCTGCTGGCCATAGGTATTGGGGGACTGAGCGCGGTGCTGGGGATGATCGCCTCGGCAACCTTCAACCTGCCCTCCGGCCCCAGCATTGTTGCCACCCAGTTGCTCTTTTTTCTCCTAGCTATGGCGCTCAAGGGGGTGTCGCAACTCCTGCAGCTCTAGCTAGCGGCAATCCAAGAGCTCTCTCGGGCAGCGGCTTTTCCTGCAGAAGCTGGCCAAACAGGCGGCGATAGCTCTCTGGAAAGACCTGCCCGCTGAGGGTGGGCTGCTCGTAGACGCGCTTGAGGGTGTTGAGATCCCGCTTGGTAATGTTGGGCACCCGCAACACCCGCCGATTGCCGGTAGCCGCCGCATGGTGTCCGCCATACATCAGATCCCGCAGGTTCGGGCTATGGCCCCACAGCCCCAGCCCATGCCCGATCTCGTGTCGGGCCACCGCCGTTATTTCGGCCAACCCCTGTCCTTCTGCAATGACGATGCGCACCCGCTGCTGCAAAGAGCCATCGGAGGCGAAGAAAAACTCCGGGCGGGCCGCCCCAGCCACCCCGCCGCCAATAGGAGGAACGCGGTAAATGCTCATCCCGTAGAAAGCCTCCTCCTCTTTGGCCACCACCTTGAGCGGGATGTAGGCCGACCACTCCTTCACCGCTTGCTCCACGGAGGCCTTCCACTGGGGGTGATCCCCTTGGATGTAGATAGGGACGGGATAGAAGGCCCACTGGGCATAGGCTCCACCTGGCAAAAGCGGCTCGATTTCCTCAAAGTAGTCTCCCACCGCCTTGTCGTAGGCGTAGCGATCCAGGCCGGGGGGGAGTTTGAGCCGCATCGGCTGCGGCAGTTCTCCGGCTTGAGTTTGAGCCTGGGCTTGCAGGGCTTCAATGCCAAAAAAGTGGGGAACCAGCAGGGATCCCCTGCCCCCCACTGCCAGGACGAGGAGCATCGTCCAGCCGAGGATGCAAAGCTGTAGAATGCGCCGCCGCATCAAAGCCGCCCTTTCGCCCTTGTCTTTCTACAAGGTTAGTGGCTCAGAAAGCAAGTGTCGTTCGTTTGACATCCTCCCCGGCCTGAAGGCTGGAGATTCCTACCACGCTGCGCATGGATG
>NZ_JANSIB010000127.1:0-7088 GCF_047461895.1 Synechococcus sp. R55.8
CGCAACACAAGTCCGTCGCGCACGCTCCCTCGCAGCCCGACGCCCACACCCACTCCGACTCCAACGCCAGAGGCGACGCCCACACCTGTACCTCGTCGCCAGCCGCGCTTTCAACTGGGCCGCCCCCGTCCGACACCAGAGGGGATCCCGGCTGTTCCAACGCCACCGCCCGTAGTAGCCACTCCCGAACCTGAGCTTACGCCTGAGCCCTCTCCACAACCTGTCCCCACTTCAACTCCCCAGCCTGTGGCTACGCCTTTGCCGCGCGTGACCCCTATCCCTTTCCAGGAGCGGCGAGTGCGCCAGCAGGGGTTGCGGCTTTTCCCGCCGGGACTCCACAGTCCGGCCTTGCCAGGTGAGCAATAGCGGGACGGAGTCCTTGAGTTGATAGAAAGTTGATAGAATGCCCTTCGCGCAGCGGGCCGTAGGTCTCACTGTTCTCCCAATGCCCCTCTGCCTGGGCGCACGGTTGCCGCTTGTTGGATTCTCGCTCGCGATAGCGGTGCGGGGCCTTTATACCGGTCAAGTCCTTCAGGGCAAGAACCGCTTTCTGCTCTCTTGGTCGCGTAGCTAGGCTGGTGTGGCTGAGCCAAGCCAGGAGCATTGCTCCCTTAACCATCTCGCACCGATTGCGGCGGCGGGATGGGATCCTGGGTGGAGCTCTGGATCCCATTCTCTCCACTTTCCAACCTGAGCAAGGGCCGCAATCGGGATCCCTGCCAGGGATCCAGGACATCCCGAATTAGCACCTCCTGAATCCACACCTGCAGGATTGCCGCCAAAGGCACGGCCAGGAACAGGCCCAGCACCCCAAAGAAAAAGGCTGAAGTAACTTGAGCTACTAGGGTTAGGGCGGGCAGGAGCGACACCTGTCGGGACATAACAATGGGGGTGAAGACGCTGCTTTCCAACTGCTGGATCAGGATATACAGCCCCAGCACTGCCAAGGACTTCCAAGGGGCATCCGTGAGGGCTACCAGCATGGGGGCTACCACGCTTAAGGTGGGGCCGATATTGGGGATGAAGTTGAACAATCCCGCCAGCACCGCATTGGCCAAGATCAGGGGCACCCCCAAAATCCACAGCCCGATCCCACTCAGCAGCATCACCAAGGTGCTGGTAAACAGGATCCCCATCAGCCACCCTCGCAGCGCCAGCTCACAGCGCTTGAGGATGTAGCGAATGCGGGGACGGTAAAAGGCCGGGAAAACCGAGACAAAAGCGCGACTGTAGGCTTGGGGATCCGCCAACAACAAAATGGTGAGGATGATTACAAACAATAGGTTGAGCAGGGTGCCAAAAAAGGCAGTGAAGGACTCGGAGAAAAAGTCGCGCACCTGTCGCACCAACTCGGTGGCCTGGGGCACCAAGCTATTGGCCAATTCCCGCAGCGTCGGCAGCTCAATATCCGTCGGCAAAGAGAGAATCAAGCTCTCGAACAGCCGCTGCGCTTGCACGATCCCGGCGGGCACCCCATCGGTAAACAGCCACCGCAACTGCTCCGCCAGGGGGGGCACCACGATTAGCCCCACCAAGATCGCGGCCACCAAAACCGTCAAACTGGTGATGACAATTGAGGGGCCACGCCGAAAGCCGTAGCGCTGTGGGATCTGGGCCAAGGTATCCAATGCTACTGCCAACACAATGGCCGCGAACACCAACAGCAGGATCTGCCGGATCTGCCAAAGCAGAACTAGCAGGCCCAACAGCGCCCCTAGCCCCAGCCACTGGGCGAAGGTCACCCGCCAGCTCACCTCCTCTCTCGCCCGGTTGTCGCCTATTCTAGATGGGATCCCGACAAGTCCCATCGCTATTCGAGAACCCTGGATGCGCGATCCTGTCCCTTCAGAAGTGACTTTAGCCGCCCGCAGCAGTGGGATGGAGTTTTTGCTCACGGATGAAGCTCCCCTGCTCTCGGTGGGGGGAGTGTCCCGTTATTTGAAATCGCTGCTGGCCGGGGATCCCTACTTGGTCAGGCTGTGGGTGAGCGGGGAAGTCTCCAGTTGCCAGCGCAACCGCAATGGCCACCTGTTCTTGACCCTAGTCGATCCGGAAACCGGTGACGTTCTCAAGGGGGTGGTCTGGCAGGGCCAAACTTCCAGGCTCAGCTTCTGGCCGGAAGTGGGGCAACAGGTGCTTGCCCTTGGGCAACTTGGCATCTATAGCGGCGGCAGCCATTATCGCCTCGTCATCTGGCAATTGCTGCCTGCCGGGGAAGGGCTGTTGGCGTTGCGATTTCAACAGCTCAAGGCCCGCCTCAGTGCTGAGGGCTTGTTCGATAACCAACGACCTCTGCCTGTTCATCCCCAGTGCATTGCCGTCGTCAGTTCCCCCCACGCTGCCGGCTGGGGAGATATTCGGCGCACCCTCAACCAGCGCTACCCCGGGCTACGGGTGCTGTTCTCCCCAGCTCAAGTGCAAGGGGAGGCGGCCCCGGAATCAATTGTGCGGGCCATTCGCCGGGTGGAACAGGATGGGCGGGCGGAAGTGCTTCTTTTGGCGCGGGGCGGTGGAGCCAGCGAAGATTTGGCCTGTTTTAACGATGAGCGGGTGGTGCGAGCCATTGCCGAATGTCGGATCCCGGTGGTCACCGGGATTGGCCACCAGCGGGATGAAACCCTGGCTGACTACGCTGCCGACTACGCCGCCCATACCCCAACGGCAGCTGCCGAGCGGATCGTGCCGGATCTGGGGGAATTGCAGCGTCAGGGATCCCAGTTGCGCCAGAAGTTGATCGAACGCACCCGCCAAGCTTTGGAAAAAGCCCAGCAGCGTTTGCAGCAGGCCCAGCACCACTTGGTCTACGTGCATCCAGAGCGGCTGTTGCAACAGGCCCAGGAGCGCTTGACCCAGCGCCAACATCGCCTGCTCCAAGCCGTGCGCCATCGCCTCCGGCAACACCAACAGCACCAACAGGCCCTGCAAGATCGCCTCCAAGCGCTCGATCCCGAAGCCATTCTGAAACGGGGCTATGCCTTGGTGCGAGATGAAGAGGGATCCCTGATCCGCACCCATCGCCTGCCTCCCCAAACCCGCCTGATGATACAACTGGCCTCGGGAAGCCTATGGGTACGAGTAGAGGAGAGCCATGAGCCGCCGCAAACGTGAGGAGCCGTGGCGCTATGAAGCAGCCATTGCCGAGGTGGAAACTTTGATTGCCCAGATTGAATCGGGGGAACTGGATCTGGCGGAAGTGGTGGAGCGCTTTCAACAGGCCGCCCAAACCCTGAAAACCTGCGCGGACTTTTTAGAGCAAAAGCGGCAGCAGGTGGAGATCATCATCGAGCAATTGGGCCAAGGGGAAGAAGACTCTCAGGCGTTCTAGGGATCCCACCCGATCATTCCCCCTGCACTGCTGTCGCCATTCTGCTTCACTATGGATGGTCGTTGGATGGTTGTCTTTATCCTTGCGCCCCCATGCCCGCAAAGATCCTCGATGGCAAAGCCTTAGCCGCCCGCTTGCAAGCGGAGATGGCCGCCCAAGTGCAAGCTTGGATACCCCAGGTGGGGCGGCCACCGGGATTGGCAGTGCTGCGGGTTGGAGAGGATCCCGCCAGTGCGGCTTACGTGCGTGGCAAAGAGCGGGCCTGTGAGCGGTTGGGCATTGCTTCTTTTGGCCGACATTTTTCCGCCCAAGACTCCCCTGCCCATTTGCTCGACACCATCGACCAACTCAATCAGGACGAGCGGGTGGATGGCATCCTCGTCCAACTGCCCCTGCCCCCCGGCTGGGATCCCATCCCCCCCCTTCTGGCCATCAATCCCGACAAAGATGTGGATGGACTCCATCCCCTCAACCTGGGCCGGCTGTTGCGCGGCGAGCCCGGCCTACGCAGTTGTACCCCTTTGGGCGTGATGCGCCTGTTGCAGGCAGAAGGGATCCCGATTGCAGGCCGAAAGGCAGTGGTGGTCGGTCGCAGCATCTTGGTGGGCAAGCCCTTGAGCCTGATGTTGCTGGCCGCCGATGCGACGGTCACCTTGGCCCATTCCCGCACCCCCGATCTGGCGGAAGTGACCCGCGCCGCCGACATCGTGGTGATGGCCGTGGGCCGCCCCCGCTTGCTGAGGGCAGACATGGTAAAACCCGGCGCGGTGGTCATCGACGTTGGCATCAACCGCATCGAGACCCCTGCCGGATCTGAGCAACTGGTGGGAGATGTGGACTATGAAGCGGTCAAAGAGTTGGCCGCTGCCATCACGCCCGTACCGGGAGGCGTAGGGCCGATGACGGTAACGATGCTGCTGGCCAACACCCTAGAAAGCTACAAACTTCGCAGCCAGTTATAAACCACAAGATGTTCTATTCAGTACAAAAGCATCTAAGGCTGCAAGATCATCGACCAGGAGCCGCTCTCCCCATCCCAAAACGGGGCCAGAGACTCTCCCACCACATTGGGCCCCCAATAGCGGCGGGTTCCATCCAGGGCGAAAGCCACCACAATGTCTCCGGGGCCGATTTGCAGCGGTTCCTCTCCCAAGCTCAGCAGCAATCCCTCGCTCCCCCCCTCTCCAGGGGCAAAGTCCCAGTGGGCCGTTTCCGGATTGATCATCCGTTCGCCGCTGCGCATCAAGATCACCAGCCGAACCGGATGGGGCGTGCGATTGCCGACACGAAAGGATCCTGTGCGGGCGGAGGTGGGGGCAGCCTGGGGGGATAAGACAGGCTCTGAGGGCAGAACAGGGACAACATTCCCCTCAACAGAATCTTCCAAGGCTTCCAGCATCGGTTTCTCCAGAGTTTGTGCCCTCAATCCCTGCACGAGAACCCCTACCCCAACCAGAGCGGCAGACAACACTAGGGATCCCTTGCCCCTCAAAGCTCTGTTCAGCAATGGGCCGCCGGCGAAAAAAGAGGCAACAGCCTGAGCGAATGAGCAGATCAAGACGCACATCGAGACCACTGCAAGCCAAAGTGATACGTGTCGAGTTAGACAAAAGGCATCAACTGCTGCCCTACCCCTGATAGACCAGCCATACGCGTACAGAGTTCCATCAGAGGATAACGCCCCCACCGTGCAGAACACGATCGTTCAGCTACGTTAACACGTCCATTCCTCTATTCCCTGTGCTTTGGAGGAACAAGGAATAAGGGATCCCCCACTCCAGACCAGGCTAAGCAAGTTTGGATCCCTTTTAGGGATTCACAGCCCGACGCTGCCACCCTTTGGAAGTGCGCTCGTACACCGTCCGCAATTGGGGATAGATCTGATCCCCCTTAAGCTGTAGGTGATCCACCTCCGTTGGCTCCAGCAGTAAAGCCACAAAGGTCTGCGGAGGCAGCAGATCTTTCTCTTTCGGCAACTCTTGAATAAAAGCCTCTGGCGGGGCGAGCGGCCCTTTGGGTTCCGGCCAAAACCAGAGGAGCCGTCCTTTTTCCGATATCTGTTGCCACAACTGCTGCCGCTGGCGCTGGGCCTGGGGATCCGGATGATCGGCGGCGATGGCCTCAAGGGTGCCAGCGATGCGGAATTGCTCGCGGGTTTTGCAGAAATACCAGCAGATCTGGGCTTGGGGGCAGTGGGCAATTTGTCGGATCTTCTCGCTGCGACTATCCACCGCCAATTGAATGCGGTCGGTATCGCCCAAAAACCCCCGGAAAACGACCGTGCGGTTGCGCGGATGCCCCTGGGGATCCACCGTGGCCAATTGCAAATACCGCACACCGGGATCGCTACGGTTCCGGTGCAGTGCCGCCTGAATCAGCGCCCGCCAAGAGGGATCCGCAGTAGAATTGCCCTTCGGGTCTTTCATCCGTTTTTCGCAAGGTGCAAGCAAGCCAGGATTGGGGCTCTCTCTCCCTTAGCTAGGGGGTGGAGAAGTCTCAGATTGGGAGTCTCTGGAGTGCCTTGGTGAGGACTCCGCACCGCCGACGCGACCAGAGCTGGGATCCGGCTCAGTTGGGCTGATGGGATGAAAGTGGTGCTCCAGCCAGCCTTCCGGTGGCCCCTCAAACCGCTCCGGCACCGGCTGCTTCACCTGCAATCCCCGCAACACCGCGTTGAGATAGGCGCTATCCCAGCTAAAGAAGCGGCTTTCGCGGATTTTGTGCCACACCGAACGCGACATCAGCAACGTCCGCTCTACATCCTGGGCTCCCAGCTTCAGCAAGAACTCCTCCCGTTCCGGCTGGTAATCGGTGGAGGCCAAGGCCAGAGATTGCGGCGGATGAGCCTGAGTAAGCTGGGCCATCTTGGCCATGAGTTCGGGGTAAAGCCAAGTGTAGGCAGGGTGAACCGTAAGCTTGGCCACATGAGGTTGCTGCCCGGTGCGATCCAACTTCAAGTTGAAGTAGCCGATGGCGGTTTTGCGTTCGGGCTCGTAAACACACACTTCCACCCGCTCCGTCTGGCTAATGGCGCATTTGGCCTGCTCCAAAAGCCAATCCAGTGGGCTAGTGCGAAAATCGTTCACCTCACGGTCGTACACCTGGCGCACAGTGGCCGGCATGGATCCCGTATCCAGTTGGTAGATGGCATAGGCATCCCGGTTGGTCACCGGCACCAGGTTGGGCAATTTGGGCTCGTGCTGGCTGAGAGCTGCCAGAATATCGGCTGGAATCGACCAGTAGGTGATCTGAGCCAAGGGTTGGAAGCCGTTGCGCCGGTAGAGCGCCATTGCCCCCTTGTTGTGGATGTTCACCTCCAGGATCCAGGTGCGAGCTTCCCGAAAGTGCTCCATGCAGTGCTTGAGCAGCCGGGATCCCACCCCCTGTCGCTGGGCAGAGGGCGCCACTGCGATATGATCGACCCGCCAGGTGCTGCGGGAATGGTTGAAGGGGGAAACCTGAATCACCCCCTGAATCTTGCCCTTCAGCTCCGCCACATGCACTGTAAACATGTGCTGGAAGCGATTGGGAAACAGGGTCAGGGTTTTCAGGGGCCCATACCACTGGCGCAACCGCCGCACTTGGCGACGAATATCCACCGAGCGGCTGCTGTACTCTTCATCAAAGGCTTGCGCCAAAATCTCTTCCACAGCCTCCAGATCCCCCAGTTGGGCGGGGCGAATGATCAGGTCAGGGGCACCAATGGGGGCTTCGGAATCCGGGTCAGGTTTTGCTGTGGTGTTGTCCATGCCAATCGCAGGCG
>NZ_JANSIB010000128.1:0-6762 GCF_047461895.1 Synechococcus sp. R55.8
CTCCCGACACTGACCCTACGGGTACAGTGCGGGGCTCCTGCGATTTCTAGCTGAAATTTTGCGCTCCTTTAGCAGGGATCCCTCGAAGTTCTTTGCCGCTATCTGCCGTTTTGGCCGCAAACTGAAGAGAGCACCTTGGTTGCCGTTGCTGCGAACGCCTGAGGTGCCTGTGTCTTTAGATCTCAAAGAAAGCTTAAATAGCAAAGCTCAAAAGATCCATTGGACTCCATTCCGCTTACGCAAACACTAGAAATCATGGGATCCCGTTCACCGCGTCCAGCCCGGCCCATCCGTTCCGGCCGCTATCCGGCCAAAGAGCTGTGCAGCCAGTGCGGCCTCTGCGATACCCGCTACGTGGCCCACGTCAAAGAAGCCTGTGCCTTCTTGGACCAGCAACTGACCCAGTTGGAAGAACAGACCCACGGGCGATCCCGGGAATCGCTGCGCTCAGGATCCCTTGCCGTCACTGATACCGATTATTTCGGTGTCTACGAGGCGATGTACACAGCCCGCAAGCGGGATCCGATCCCGGGGGCCCAGTGGACGGGCATTGTCAGCAGCATTGGCATGAAGGCCCTCACCACTGGCTTGGTGGAAGGGGTGGTGTGCGTGCAGGCGGATGAGCGGGATCGCTTTCAGCCACGGCCCATCCTGGCTCGTACCCCCGAAGCGGTCTGGGCGGCGCGAGTTAACAAGCCAACTCTTTCTCCCAACTTGTCTGTGTTGGAGCAGGTGGAGCAAAGCGGCCTCAAGCGCCTATTGGTGATCGGGGTGGGCTGCCAAATTCAGGCTTTGCGGGCGGTGGAAAAAAAACTGGGCCTGGAGAAGCTGTACGTGTTGGGCACGCCCTGTGTGGACAATGTCAGCCGTGCCGGGCTGCAAAAGTTTCTAGAAACCACCAGCCGCTCCCCACAGACGGTGGTGCACTACGAGTTTATGCAAGACTTCCACATCCACTTCAAACACGAAGATGGCTCGGTGGAAAAGGTGCCCTTCTTCGGCCTCAAGACCAAAGAACTCAAGGACGTGTTTGCCCCCTCCTGCCTCAGTTGTTTTGACTATGTGAATGCTCTGGCAGATCTGGTGGTGGGCTACATGGGATCCCCCTTGGGCTGGCAGTGGCTGCTGGTGCGCAATCAGCGGGGGCAAGAGCTGTTGGACTTAGTCTGGGAGGAGCTGGAAACCCAACCGGTGATCTCCCAGGGATCCCGGCGGGCGGCAGTGCAACAGGGGATCCCAGCCTACGATCAAGCCCTGACCCTACCGATGTGGTTGGCCCAGATCATGGGGGCGGTGATCGAGCGGTTTGGGCCACGCGGTTTGGAATATGCCCGCTTCTCCATCGATTCCCACTTCACCCGCAACTACCTCTACGTGCGCCGCCACTATCCCCAGAAGTTGGAGCAGCACGTGCCCCCCTTTGCCCGGCGGATTGTGGAGCAGTACCAACTCCCGCAAGACTGAGGCTCAGCAGTAGCGGATCCCAGCTTCCGCCCAGCGATCGATAGCCTGACCTATGCGCTCGCAATCGGCAATTAGGCTAATCCGCACGTAGCCCTCTCCTCCCTCTCCAAAAGCGCTGCCGGGGGTTACGACCACGCCTGTAGATTCCAGCACCCGCAGGGCAAACTCCGTCGATCCCTCAGGGGTGCCGTCGGCAGCGCGGGGGGTAGGGATCCAGAGATACATCGTCGCCCGTGGCGGCTCGATCCGCCAGCCCAGTTCCGCCAAGCGGCCAATCAAATAGTCGCGACGGCAGCGGTAGCGTTCTTGCACCTGCTCCAGATAGCTATCCGGCAGGCGCAGGGCAGTTTCGGCGGCCTTTTGGATGGCGGCAAAAATGCCGTAGTCGAGATTGGTTTTCAGGGTGCGCAAGCTCTGGATGATCTGGCGATTGCCCACCACAAATCCCACCCGCCAACCGGCCATGTTGTAGGTTTTGGAAAGGGTATGGAACTCCACCGCCAAGTCCTTGGCGCCTGGGATCTGCAGCAGGCTGGTGGGCCGGTAGCCGTCAAAAGCCAGCTCGGCATAGCACAGGTCGTGCACCAGGATGAGATCGTAGCGGCGGGCAAACTCCACCACCTCCTCAAAAAAAGAGCGGGGCGCAACTGCCGCCGTCGGGTTGTTGGGGTAGTTAAAGTAGAGCACCCGCGCTTGCTGGGCCACTTCCGGCGGTATTTCTTGCAGATCGATCAACCACCCCTTCTGCGGGCGCAGCATCATCGGGTAGATCTGCCCGCCGGCAATCATGGGGCCGCGAAAATGGGCTGGATAGGCAGGGCTGGGCACCAACACCAGATCTCCGGGATCCACATAGGCCAGAGCCAGGTGGGTCAGCCCCTCTTTGGATCCCAGCAAAGGCAGCGCCTCTCCATTGGGATCCAGCTCCACCCCGTAGCGGCGCCAGTACCAATCCGTGATCGCCTGGCGGAAGCTGGCCGTGCCCTCAAAGGGCGGGTAGCCGTGGTGGGCGGGATCCGCAATGGCCGCCTGCGCCGCCTCCACCACCGGCTGTGGGGTGGGGCCATCGGGATTGCCCATGCCCAGATCGATCAAATCCAACCCCTGCTGGCGGGCGCGGGCCTTCAGCTCATCCAAGCGGGCGAAGACATAGGCGGGCAGCTTGTTCAGCCGCTGGGCGGGAACGAGAGCGCGGTTCATGGCAAGAATGGGGAAGGGGCACAGCCGGTGCCTGATGGGAGGATAGGTACCTAACTTACCGCCAGACCTGCATCCAAAGCAATGATCGAGATCGGCGGGTTTGGGCATCCGGGATCCCGAACAGCTAGGATAGATATCCCAAGTTATCGACGAGCCAACAGTGCCCCTACCTCTTGTGGCTGTTGTGGGTCGCCCCAACGTGGGCAAATCTACCCTCGTCAACCGCATGGCGGGGGTGCGTTCGGCCATTGTGCATGATGAGCCCGGCGTGACCCGGGATCGTCTGTACCAGGAGGTGGAATGGAACGGGCGCCGCTTGCGGGTGGTGGATACCGGCGGCCTGGTTTTTGGGGATGACAGCGAATTTTTACCCCACATTCGCCAGCAAGCAATGGCAGCCATGGCCGAGGCCCAAGCCGTGATCTTCGTAGTGGATGGCCGAGAAGGACTGACACCCGCCGATGTAGAAGTGGCCGATTGGCTGCGCAAACAACCCCTGCCGGTGGTGGTGGCCGTAAACAAGTGCGAGTCGGGGCAAATGGGCCTGGCTCAGGCAGCAGCCTTTTGGGAGCTGGGGCTGGGGGATCCGATCCCCTGTTCCGGCATCCATGGCAATGGGGTAGCCGAGCTGTTGGAGGCGGTGCTGGCTCACTTGCCCGAAGTGACCGCAGAAGCCGCAGGCGAGCCAGATCCCATCGCCGTCTCGATTGTGGGACGGCCCAACGTCGGCAAATCCAGCCTGCTCAACCGCCTGGTGGGATCCGAGCGGGCCATCGTCAGCCCCATTTCCGGCACCACCCGCGATGCCATCGACACCGTGGTCACCTGGGAAGGGCAGCCCTATCGCCTCATCGATACCGCCGGCATCCGCAAAAAAAACCGCGTGCAGTACGGCATTGAGTTCTTCAGCATCAACCGGGCCTTCAAGGCCATCCAGCGCTCGGATGCAGTGCTGCTGGTGATCGATGCTTTGGAGGGGGTTACCGAACAGGATCAGAGGCTGGCCGGGCGCATCGAAGAAGAGGGCCGCGCCTGCGTTGTCGTCGTCAACAAGTGGGATGCAGTAGAAAACAAAGATACCCACACCATCAACGAGTTCACCCGCGAGATTCGCGACAGGCTTTACTTTATCGAATGGGCGCCGCTCCTGTTTGTCAGCGCCCTCACCGGGCAACGCACCCACAAAATCTTTGAGCAGGTGAATACCGTGGTGGCCGCCCACCGCAAACGGGTTCCCACCGCTGTGGTCAACGAAGTGCTCCAGGATGCTCTTGCCTGGCAATCGCCCCCCACCAACCGCCAGGGCAAGCAGGGCAGAATTTACTACGGCACCCAGGTGGCGGATCGGCCCCCAACCTTTGTTCTATTTGTCAACGATCCCGATTTGTTTAAGGATAACTACCGCCGCTTCCTGGAAAAGCACTTCCGGCAAAACCTGGACTTTACCGGTACCCCCATTCGCTTTCTCTGGCGCGGCAAATCCGAGCGCTTGGTTGGGCGGGCGGTGCGAAAATTGGAGAGATCCCTGACCTCTCGTTAGGCCCTCTGGTCTACTGAAAGCCTATGGCTGTGGATCCCAACGTCAAAACCCTGGTTGACAACCGTCGCGCCCGCTTCGAGTACGACATCTTGGAGACCTATGAGGCCGGGATCCAACTGACCGGCACAGAGGTGAAATCGATACGAGCGGGCAAAGCCAACCTGCAAGACGCTTTTGCCCTCTTTCGGGATGGGGAAGCATGGCTGCACAATCTGCACATCTCCCCCCATGACACCGCCAGCAAAGTGTTTAACCACGACCCTACCCGCCGCCGCAAGTTGCTGCTGCACCGCCGCGAGATCGACCGCCTACGGGGCTTGGTGGAACAAAAGGGCCTGACCGTGGTTCCCCTCAAGCTGGTGCTCAACCGCGGCTGGATCAAAGCCCATCTGGGCGTGGCCCGCGGCAAAAAGCTCCACGACAAGCGGCAGGCAATCAAAGAGCGGCAAACCCAGCGGGAGATTCAGCGGGAACTGAAGGAACGATAAATTTCTCCCTGAGCCCCCGCTGGCTTCCACGTCGTTTGCCAAGCGCCTTTTTGTATTCTCAGATACAGCGATCTGCAGCGGGATCCCGATGATGGATGTAGTCTTCCGGCTTTGGATCCCTGTTCTGTTGGAGCTGCCTGTGAACTGGAATCTTACCCGCGCTTTTTCTCCCTCGAGAGGCTGGGCTATTGGCCTGGCAGTCGCCGCTCTACTGGGATCCACCCCCACAACGGCGCAAGAGACCTTCAAAGTGGGCATGGTGCTGGTGGGGCCGATGCAGGATGGCGGCTGGAGCCAGGCGCATGTGGAGGGCAGCGAATACGTCAAGGCCAAGTTGCCCGGTGTCGAGTTTGACTACCTGGACAAGGTGAACCCGGCGGATCGGCCCAATGTGCGCGCCTCCCAGGTGGCGGATGACATGATCGCCCGAGGGGCCAAGGTTATCATCTTTACTTCCGATGACCACAAAGACGACGCGATTGAAACGGCCCGCAAGCATCCTGAGATCGCAGTTATCCATGCTTCTGGGGACATGGCCTGGAAGGAAGGGAAAAATTACATCGATCTGCCCAACTTGGCCAACATCATGCCCCAGATGGAAGCGATGCGCATGGTGGCTGGCTGTGCTGCAGCCCTGGGCTCCGAAACCGGCAAAATTGGCCTGTTGGGGCCTCTGATCAACGATGAAACCCGCCGTTACGCTGCTGCTGCTTACTTGGGGGCCAAATACTGCTGGGAAACTTACCGAGATCGTCCTGAAGAGTTGCAGTTCCGGGTGACCTGGATTGGCTTCTGGTTCAACATTCCAGGGGTTACTTTGGATCCGAGCAAGGTTGCCGATGACTTTTACAACGGCGGCTTTGATGTGGTGATGTCAGGGTTGGATACACCGGAGGCGGCGGTACAAGGCAAGCGGGCTGCTGAGGCCGGAAAGCGAGTGCGCTACACCCACTACGGCCTGGCCAGCGGTTGCAACTTCGCGCCCGAAATTTGCCTGGGGGTTTCTTACTACAACTGGGGGCCAGGATACAAGCAATTGATCGAGGCAGCTCGCGCGGGCACCTTCGAGAGCCAATTCCTGCGTCCGCCCATCGACTGGTCGGATATCAACAACCCGGACACGTCTTCGGCAGGGTTCATCATGGGAGAAGCCCTGGAGCCAGAAGATAGGGCTAAGTTGGAGGAGTTCATCGCCGGCTTGGGGAATGGCAGCATTCAGCTCTTCAAGGGGCCGCTCAACTTTCAAGATGGCACGCCCTTCTTGGCTGAGGGAGATGTGGCCAGCGAGGTCGAGATTTGGTATCTGGGCCAGTTGCTAGAGGGCATGGAGGGAGCCAGCAATTAGGAGAAAATGTTTCATGCTCCGGGTAGGGGGAAGAAGCGGTCGGTTTCTTTCACCCGCTGACACCAGGCTCGGATCTGGGGAAAGGGCTTAAGGTCAAACCCACCCTGCTCCGCCACATGGGTGTATGTGAAAAGGGCGAGATCGGCGATGGTGTAGCGGTTGCCCACAAAAAATGCTTTCCCCTGCAGGTGGCCTTCCATGATCTCCAAGGCCTCTGTTCCAGATTTCAAGTTCTGGGCGATCGCGTCAGCATGGGCCTCTGCTTGGCCGGCCCGCACCCAGAAGCGAGTGGTGGCGATGTAGCGGGCAATGCGGGTTTGTTCAAAAAGCAACCACTTCAAAATCTCGGCCCGTTCCAACTTGTTTTGGCCGTAGAGGGGGGTGTCTTCTGCCAGGTAAACCAAGATCGCGGCGGACTCCGCCAAGACCGTTCCATCTTCCAGTTCCAAAGCCGGGATCTGGCCCAGGGGGTTCTTGGCCAGGTACTCGGGGCGGCGGTTTTCTCCGGCCCTGGAGTTGACTTCAACCGTCTCATAGGGGATCCCCAATTGCTTGAGGAGCAATTCCACTTTGTAGCAATTTCCGGAGGTTGGGATCCCGTACAGTCGCAACATTGTGGTTAACCTCAGCCCAAAGCACCTTACAAAGAACTTCGTCCTAACAACGCCAACGGCAACCCAATCAACAAAAACCCTCTGTCCCTAACACTTTTTTAGCAGCTTTGT
>NZ_JANSIB010000129.1:0-1924 GCF_047461895.1 Synechococcus sp. R55.8
TTTTCCAGAATGGCTAGCTGATTGTTCAGTTGCTGGCCATGTTCGGCCAACTTTACAGATATAGCTTGTAGAAAGTCTCTGCCCCAGTCCTGTAGCAAGCTTTGCTGGTTGTCAGCAAGGCGAAATTTAAACTCTTCAAGGGTAGCTTGGACGGCCTGTAACTTTTCCTGTAACTTTTGAGAAATCTTGTCTACCAATCCTTCGCTCAACTTGATGAGTGCTTTGTCCGGGTTGTTGAGTTCTTGGCTGCGTTGGCTTAGCTGCGAAGATATATCTCTGATAATCTCTCGTTTCCAGATTTCCAGTTTAGGACTGGCCCCATACTGGCGAGCAACGTAAATGCCTACCGAGAAACCAACAGCTGCCCCAATCAATAAAACCAAAACTAAGTCCATCAGATACTCCTGTCCTCTGCTGCTGTTACTTTTCTTTCCAGTTAACTGGATTACCTGCTTGCCTCAACATGCTAGGAGGAGATAGGTGAATTTTCAAGCAGATGGGGACCTGCCTCTGACCGAAGCTGGGCGCCGACAAGGGATCCCAGCCAGCCTTGCTGAAGAGCTTCTTGAGCAGGAGTCAGTTCAGGCAACACCTCCAACGTGTAGACATCGGGCCGAGGGGGATCCAACGGGATCCAGAAATGTTTCAACTGATCGGCTTGAAAAACGCTCAAACAAATGATCTGGTGGGGCTGATAGGCCGTCAAGCGTTCCGCCAAGTTGGCAGCGCTCACCCTGAACCCATCCAGGGCCACCAGCTCATCGCCGGCCCAGATGCCTGCTTTTTGCGCCGGGGATCCCATCTCCACTGTGCTGATGCGATTGCCCTCGCCGTTGAAATTGAGGCCCAGGTATGGGATGGGGTTGGGGCGGCTGAAGTGGGCTTTAAGGGTGAGGCCAAAGGGGTGTAGGTAAGTGTTGTAGTCTAGCTCTTCCGTGCCTTCCACATAGGCTGCGAAAAACCGGCCAAGATCGGCACCGGCTGCCCGCTCAAACGCCTCCCGCAAGTCTTGGTCGCTGTAGCCCTTCCCTGACCGACCAAAGCGCTGCCACAGATCCTGCAAAGCCGTATCCAGGGATCCCTGACCGCCGGAAAGGTGACGGATGTGCAGATCCAGCAGCCAACAGACCAAAGCCCCTTTTAAGTAATAAGAAACCTGGCTGTTGAGGGTGTTTTCGTGGGGGCGGTAGAGTTTGATCCAGGTATCGAAGCTGGACTCCCGCAGCGATTGCACGGCCCGGCCCGGAGTACGCTGCAAGCGACCAATCTGTTCGGAAAGAATCTTCAAGAAATCGCCGGCACTGAGGATCCCTGCCCTCAATAAGATGACGTTTTCGTAATAGCTGGTCGCCCCCTCACAAAACCACAGACATTCCAGATAATTTTCCTGGTTGTAATCGATCTTTTCCAATGCCAGAGGACGCAGACGCTTGACATTCCAGGCATGAAACAACTCGTGGGCCAGCAAAGACAAAAAGCGCCGATAGGACTCCGGCTGATGCAGCTCCAGCCCAGAGTAAAGAAGGGTGGTGCTGTACTTGTGCTCAAGGCCACCAAATCCTCCCGGCGACAAATGCACAATGAACCAGTAGCGGTCATAGGGTAGCCCACCAAAAAATGCGGCTGTGGTTTCGACAATGGCCTTGGCATCGGCAACGGCCCGATCGACATCCAGAGTGCCCGACCCCCAAACCACAAGGTAATGCGGGATCCCTTCCACCTCAAACGATTGCACTCGATGTGGACCCACCTCCACCGGGCTATCCACCAGCTCGTCGTAGTCTTCCGCCACAAAAGACTGGCCGGAAGCGGGATCCCCAGAAGAGGAGATCAAAGGCCGCAAACTGGTGGCGATGTGCCAATCCGGCTTGGGGGGGATCACCGTCAAAGTGTAGGGTTCCCGCTCGCGACCGGGCACGTAGAG
>NZ_JANSIB010000129.1:2024-6629 GCF_047461895.1 Synechococcus sp. R55.8
AGGTGATTGGCCGGATCCGGCATCCGCACTGTGAAATGCTGGCGGCTCAGTTGAGAAGGTGCAGCAACGATAACCTCTGGGATCCCCATAGATAGATAGAATGTTCCAACCCACTCCACTCTCTACCGCCAAGGGCCGACGCAACCCCCAGCGACAATGGCTCTTATCCTAACCCCTGCTTTCGGTTGGGGATCCCTTTCTGGGGCAAAAACGAGACTCAAAAATGTAGCACGTGCTACAAAGATGCCTGGGCAGAACCTTCTACTTTAGGGTAAATCTTGGTATCATCATCGATTCTGAAGTCAAGGGGTTGCAACCTAGCCTAATGCTTCTAGATTGATCTTAATAGGTTGATCTTAGGTATAAACTGACCTTAAAAGGTTGATGAGTATGGCGGTGGCCGTAGCGGAAAAATCTCTGATCACAGCCTTCAAGCAATTGGGAGGCCCTCACCATCCTCCGGTTATCGAAACGTTTGAGCGCGGGAAGACCATTTTTTTTCCAGGGGATCCGGCGGAGCGGGTTTACTTTTTGGTGAAGGGAGCCGTTAAGCTCTCGCGGGTCTACGAAATGGGAGAGGAAATCACCGTTGCCCTCCTGCGGGAAAACAGCATCTTCGGCGTGCTCTCCTTTATCACGGGACAGCGCTCCGACCGCTTTTATCACTCGGTGGCTTTTACACCTACCGAGTTACTCTCTCTGCCGATCGAGCAGGTGGAAAAATCCTTGCAGGAGAACGCCGAACTGGCCATGTTGCTGGTTAAAAGCCTGTCGTCCCGCATTTTGCAAACGGAGATGATGATCGAGACGCTGGCTCATCGCGACATGGGATCCCGTCTGGTCAGCTTTTTGTTGATTCTCTGTCGCGATTTCGGGGTGCCTGGCCCAGATGGGGTCACCATCGATCTCAAGCTGTCTCACCAGGCCATTGCCGAGGCCATTGGCTCAACCCGCGTCACCATCACCCGCCTGTTGGGAGAGCTGCGCAAGAAGAAGTACATCTCCATTCACAAGAAGAAGATCACCGTACACGACCCGATGCGGCTGAGCCATCGCTTTGCCTAGAAGGAAGAGGAGAACACTTCCTGAGCAGCACCTTGCCCAGGCAAACCCCGCTCGACGGCTGGTTGAAGCTCTGGCCGGCCTATGTTCAATCTACTGCTGCAGCCTTGAAGAATCTCTATACCTAAAGGACAGACTTAAAGTTTTCTGGAAGCTAACCGGATCGCGGGCAAAAACCTACTAGTCTATGGGGGGATCTGGCTTTGGCCAGAGCTATCTAGCCAATTGCTGAGGTGTAACTGTGGAAACGGCCATCGAGTGGATTACCGCCCATGAGATCCTCGACTCGCGAGGACGCCCCACCTTAGAGGCCCTGGTGGGTTTAGCCAATGGGGCGACGGGCTTGGCGCAGGTTCCCAGCGGCGCTTCGACCGGTACCTTTGAGGCCCATGAGCTGCGGGACGGGGATCCCAAACGCTACGGCGGTAAGGGTGTGCTGAGGGCGGTGGAAAACATCCTTGGCCCCATCCAGTCGGAGCTGCAGGGAGAAGATGCCCTCAACCAAGCCCGTATTGACCAGTTGCTGATCGACCTGGACGGCACCCCCAACAAGTCCCGCCTGGGGGCCAACGCTATTTTGGCAGTTTCTCTGGCGACAGCCAAAGCGGCTGCGGAAGCAGTGGGCTTGCCTCTTTACAAATACCTGGGGGGGCCCTTTGCCAACCTGCTGCCGGTGCCGCTGATGAACGTGCTCAACGGCGGCGCCCACGCCGACAACAACGTCGATATTCAAGAAT
Organism: Synechococcus sp. R55.8; assembly: GCF_047461895.1. Taxonomy (NCBI): domain Bacteria; kingdom Bacillati; phylum Cyanobacteriota; class Cyanophyceae; order Synechococcales; family Synechococcaceae; genus Synechococcus; species Synechococcus sp. R55.8. The sequence continues at coordinate 3,824 of NZ_JANSIB010000129.1, forward strand.
TTATGCTTGTGCCCATTGGAGCGGCCAGCTTTCGCGAGGCGCTGCGCTACGGGGCTGAGGTGTTTGCGGTACTAAAACAAGTGCTGCAGCAGAAGGGGCTGTCCACCGGTGTGGGGGATGAAGGGGGGTTTGCTCCTGATCTCGACTCCAATGCGGCGGCTTTGGATCTGCTGATGACGGCTATTGAACAGGCAGGCTACAAACCGGGAGCAGATATCGCCTTGGCCTTGGATGTGGCCGCCAACGAGCTGCTACAGGATGGGCAATATCACTTTGAGGGCAAAGCCCACAGCGCGGCTGATATGGTGGCTTACTACCAGCAACTGCTGGCCAACTATCCCATCCTTTCCATTGAAGATGGGCTAGCGGAAGAAGACTGGGCCGGTTGGCAAGCCATGACCGCTCAACTGGGATCCCGGGTACAGCTGGTGGGAGATGACCTGTTTGTAACCAACCTGACCCGCCTGCAAAAGGGTATCGACAGCGCCGCCGCCAACGCCATTTTGATCAAGCCCAACCAAATCGGCACCCTGACGGAGACCGTCTCGGCCATCCAATTGGCAGTTCAAGCCGGCTTTCGCACCATCATCAGCCACCGCTCTGGCGAGACGGAAGACACCACCATTGCCGACTTGGCGGTGGCCACCCGTGCCGGGCAGATCAAAACCGGATCCCTCTGCCGCAGCGAGCGCATTGCCAAGTACAACCAACTGCTGCGCATCGAAGACGAGCTGGGGGAAGCGGCAGTTTATGCCGGTCGGGTGGGCCTGGGTCCTGGAGCTCGCTAACTTCCCGTTCCGTCCCAGAGGATCCCTAGCACCTGCACCAAAAAGGCCCAGCGGTCGGCAGCTTCCTCAATCAGCTTGCTGGTGGGCTTGCCGGCCCCGTGCCCTGCCTTGGTGTCGATGCGGATGAGGATGGGCTGGGATCCCCCCTGGGCTGCCTGCAGGGCAGCGGCAAACTTGAAGCTGTGGGCGGGCACCACCCGGTCGTCGTGATCTGCGGTGGTGATCAGGGTGGCGGGATAGGCAGTGCCGGGCTTGAGGTTGTGCAGAGGGGAATAGGCGTAGAGGGCCTTGAATTCCTCCGGGTTCTCCGGGGATCCGTACTCGGAGATCCAGGCCCAGCCGATGGTGAACTTATGAAAGCGCAGCATGTCGAACACCCCCACTGCCGGCAGGGCCGCTGCAAACAGCTCCGGCCTCTGAACCAGGCAGGCCCCCACTAAGAGGCCGCCGTTGCTGCCGCCAGAGATGGCCAACTTGGCGGGGTTGGTGTAGCCATGGGCTATCAGCCACTCGGCAGCGGCAATAAAGTCGTCGAACACCTTTTGCTTGTTGAGCTTGGTGCCCGCCTGGTGCCACTCTTCTCCGTACTCGCCGCCGCCGCGCAAATTTGGCTGGGCATAGACACCGCCCATTTCCAGCCAGGCCACCAGACCCACTGAAAAGCTGGGGGTAAGTGAGATGCCAAAGCCACCGTAGCCATACAGCAGGGTGGGGTGATCCCCTGTCCGAGTCAGGCCACGGCGGTGGACGAGAAACATGGGGATGCGGGTGCCGTCTTTGCTGGTGTAGAACACCTGCTGCACCTCGTAGGCCTGGGGATCGAAATCCACCTGGGGCTGACGGAACAGGGTGCTGGTGCCGCTGGTGAAATCGTAGCGGTAGATGGTGGGTGGGGTGGTGAAGCTGGTGAAGGTGTAGAAGGTCTCGGTGTCGTAGCGCTTGCCGCCAAAGCCGCTGGCAGATCCCAGCCCGGGCAGCGGGATTTCTCCTAGGTAGGTGCCGTCTAAAGCAAAGGTCTTGATCTGGGTGTGGGCGTCTTTGAGGTAGAAGGCCACAAACTGATTGTTGATCAAGCTAACCCCCTGCAAGGTCTCCTCCGCCTCGGGGATCACCTCCTGCACCTGGTCGGGCTGCTCCAAGTCAATCGCCACCAGTCGCCGCCGAGGAGCTTGGCAGTCCGTCAACAGCCAAAAGCGGGATCCGTCGTTGCCCACGAAGCTGTATTCGGCCTCAAACTCGCGGATGAGCTCTACTACAGGAGACTGGGGATCCCGCAAGTCTTTGTAGAAGATGAGGTTTTTGGGATCCGTGCCCCGCCAGACGGAGATGATGAGGTAATTCCCATCTTCAGTAACCCCGCCGGCAAAGCCCCACTCTTTTTGGTCGGGGCGGTGATAGACCAAAACATCTTCTGACTGGGGGGTGCCCAGGCGGTGGTAGTAGAGCTTCTGAAAGTAGTTGGCGCTTTCGTATTCGCTGCCCGGGGCTGGTTCGTCGTAGCGGCTGTAGAAAAATCCTTGCCCGTCCAGGGTCCAGCTTACTCCCGAGAACTTAATCCAGCGCAGGTGATCCGGCAAATCCTCGCCGGTTTCGATGTCCCGCACCTTCCACTCTTGCCAATCGGAGCCGGAGCAGGAGAGGCCATAGGCTAGATACCGTCCAGCGTGCTCCGCACCGCTGTCGCGAGCGCGGCTGATGGCAATGCCCGCTAGAGCCACCGTGCCGTCTTCCGAGAAGGTGTTGGGATCCAGCAAAACCCGCGCCTGGCCCTCTAGACTTTCTTGGGTGTAGAGAACGCTCTGGTTTTGCAGGCCGTCGTTTTTGAAGTAGAAGTAGCGGCCCCCTTCTTTGAAGGGCTGGCTGTATTTTTCATAGTTCCAGAGCTGGGTCAGGCGTTCTCGGATCCGCTGCCGGGCTGGGATCTGCTGCAAGTAGTTAAAGGTAAGGTGGTTTTGCGCCTCAATCCAGGCCCGCGTCTGCTCCGAATCCAGATCCTCCAGCCAGCGGTAGGGATCCGG
>NZ_JANSIB010000130.1:0-6408 GCF_047461895.1 Synechococcus sp. R55.8
CGCGAGACCTCGCTGACAAAGATGGATATTGACAGGCAGATTCACAACAGTCACAACAGATGATGGACTTATAGATCTCGACGGACAAAGCCATCCCCCTCCCATTGGTAGAGGGTAGCCCTCAAGTCACGGCTGGCACCGGGCGGGCTTGAGATGACCAGGATCCCTTGCGGGCTGACCCGCAGGCTGGCATTGCTCAGATCCGTCACGCTCAGCAGCGGCACAAGTCCCTCAGGCCGGTGTTCCAAGACCAAGACAGAGCGCAGCAGGCTGATGCCCCCTCGCTCGGTAAGGAGCACCAACTTGGGCTGTGGGCTGGAGGTGATGTCCGTGCGCAGGTGAGCCTCCACCAACCGCCCTGGGATCGGCTCAGCCGTGTGGAGCAGACGAAAGCTATACCCCCCCTGGTGCTCGAAGCTGAGAACGCGCACCACCGGCTCTACGGTGGGCTGCCGCTGAATCTGAAACACAGCCACCACATCCTGGCGAGATGGAGAGGTTAGGCTGGCCGGGAACAGGCGCAGGTTTTCACCGCGATTGCCGCGAATAAAATCCCACCAAATGGATTGATTGAATAAAGCCACAACCCCACCTCGAGCAGCGCCGCCCTCAGAAGGAACCGGCAGCAGCGGAAGCACAGGCTGGGGATAGGCAGGAACAGCAGCAACCGGTAGAGTGGTAGCCAAGGCCACTCCCCAGGCTATTCGACCACAGGAACACAACAGCTTCCGCATATTTCCTCACTCCTCGCCCCTAAAATTCTAAAGGACTCCAAGGTTCTCCCAGTCAACCAAACAGCCGGGATACAGGGATCCCTTTTATGTCGAACGCAACCTCGATCTCACCTTGATCTCGCCTGGCAATGGGCTACCAAGTTAGGGTGAAAAGCCTGGAGCTTCCTCTGTAGCCAACAAAGTCGGCTTGGAACGACGCCCCGCCAATTTGAAAGGGATCCCCCAGGAGCAAGGGGCAGCCCCCCCGACGGAGGGCTCTATTTTTCGGCAGCCAAAAACAATTGGGCCCGCCAAAAGCAGGCAATGGACTTGCTGTCCAAATCCATTCCCAAACGGGCCATTTCTGTAAGCTCAGAAGCAGAAAACTCCACTACGGTAATATCTTCATCCTCATCCTTATCGGGAGGGGAATCCAGCACTTCCAGCTCCCGCGCCAAATAGGCATACATAATCTCGCTGGAATAGCCGGGGCACAAATAAAATTGGCCAAGGGGATCCCAGCGATGGGCACGCAGGCCCGTTTCTTCTTCCAGCTCGCGGCGAATGGTGTCATCGGGATGCTCCCCTGGCTCGACCGTGCCTGCCGGGAATTCGTAAAGATAGGAAGCAACCGCAAAGCGATATTGACGAATGCAGACGAACTTGCCTGCTGCAGTGACGGGCACGGCCACCACCCCGCCAGGATGGATGAGGTACTCCCGCTCTCCCTCTTTGCCGTTGGGAAAACGCAAACGCTGGCTGACGAAGGTGTATTTGTGGCCTTGATAGCGGAGGCGCTCACGAATCACCTGAGATGGGTTTTGCATGGCAAGGGATCCCGAGAGTAGAGCCGCTCTCAGCTTAATGGTTTTCGGCGCTGTTGCAACCGGGCAATCCAGAGGGATCCACACGCCCTTGGGATCCCGTGTCTGGGGTAGAGTCAGGAAAAGCACAAAAGTTGCAGGCCATGATTTACCCTCCCTTGAAGGAGTTTCTTGCCCTCACCAAGCAGGGCAACTTTATCCCGGTGTACCAGGAATGGGTGGCGGATTTGGAAACGCCGGTTTCTGCCTGGTATCGGGTTTGTGCCGGCCAGCCCTACAACTTTCTCCTGGAGTCGGTGGAGGGGGGGGAACAGGTGGCCCGCTACAGCTTCTTGGGCTGCGATCCCCTGTGGGTTTTGGAAATACGCGGGGATCAGGCGCTACAGCGATACCGCGATGGCCGACAGGAGCACCACCAAGGGGATCCCTTCGCAATTTTGGCCCGCTGCTTGCAGCCCTATGAGCCGGTGCATTTGCCGGAATTGCCCAGCAGCATCGGCGGCCTGTTTGGCTACTGGGGCTACGAGCTGATTCGCTGGATTGAGCCCAAGGTGCCCATCCACCCCCTGCAGCCGGGGGATCCCCCTGATGCCGTTTTGATGCAGGTGGACAGCATCCTGCTCTTTGACCAGGTGAAGCGCAAGATCTGGGTGGTGGCCTTCGCCGATACCCGTCACCACGCTGCCGAGGAAGCCTATGCCCAAGCCTGCCGGCGGGTGGAAAAGCTGATGCAGCAGCTCAGCGCTCCTCTTTCCCTGGCCCATCTGCACCTCAACTGGAAGCCCCACCTGTCGGAAAGGACTCCGTCCCGCTGGCGCGAACAAATCCCCCCCAGCACCCTGAGCCGCCCAGCCTACTGCCAAGCCGTGGAACGGGCTAAGGACTACATCCGCGCCGGAGATATCTTCCAGGTAGTGCTCTCGCAGCGGTTTACCATCTCCTTTGCGGGGGATCCCTTTTGCCTCTACCGCTCGTTGCGGCTGATTAACCCTTCCCCTTATATGGCGTTTTTGCAGTTTGGGAATCTCTGCCTCATCGGCTCCAGCCCAGAGGTGATGGTCAAACTCAGCCGCGTGGGGGAAGACCGCATCGCCACCGTGCGCCCCATTGCCGGCACCCGCCCCCGCGGCACCACCCCTCAGGAAGACCGGCAGCTGGAGCAAGAGCTGTTGGCAGATCCGAAAGAACGGGCCGAACATGTGATGTTGGTGGATCTGGCCCGCAACGACCTGGGACGGGTCTGCCAACTGGGATCTGTGCAGGTGGACGACCTGATGCAGATCGAGCGCTACAGCCATGTGATGCACATCGTCAGCAACGTGGTGGGGCGGCTGGATCCCCAGTACAGCGCCTGGGATCTGCTGCGGGCCACCTTCCCTGCCGGCACTGTTACCGGCGCCCCCAAAATCCGCGCCATGCAGATTATTCATGAGCTGGAAGGATGCCGCCGCGGGCCCTATGCCGGCGCCTATGGCTACTACGACTTTTCTGGCCAACTGAACACCGCCATCACCATCCGCACCCTGCTGGTTCATCAGGGCCAGGTGAGCTTGCAGGCCGGGGCAGGTATTGTAGCCGACTCGGATCCGGAGCGGGAATATCAAGAATGTCTGAACAAAGCGCGGGGCATGTTAATGGCTGTGGCCAGTTTGCAGGAGACCTAGCCGATGTTGGCCCAGTTGCGCTTCAGCCCTGCGGTTCGCGTCAGCGGGACGGAGTCCTTACAGGAGCTCCAGCAGCCGGATCCAGAGACCGTAGAGCAGGCTTTTGAACTGTTTTCCACAGAGGGCTATCTGGTGTTGCCGGAGATCTTTCCCCCCGAGCTCATCGACAAGTTGCACAGCAGCTTTCTGGCCACCTACAGCCGCTACTGCACCCACGAGCACCACGCTGATGCCCTGTTAGTGGGCAATAGACGGGTGATGGTAACGGTTCGCCTGGAGGGCCCCTTCAACGATCCCCTCATCTATGCCCATCCTCTGATCTTGCCCATCCTGAAGCGGATTTTGGGGCCGGAGTTGATCTTGAGCGGGCTGGGGGCGGTGGTCTCTCTGCCGGGATCCGCCGATCAACAAGTTCACCGGGATCTGTCTCATCTGTTTGGCGACGAGACCTTGGATGCGATCATTCCTTGCTATGCCCTGAATTTGCTTATTCCTCTGGTGGAGGTCAACGAAGAGAACGGCATGACCCGTCTCTGGCCCGGCAGCCATGTAGTCTTCGATGCCCACTATACCGAGCTGGCCCAGCAGATGCCCTTTATCGATCCACCCTTGGCCAAGGGATCCTGCCTCCTGTTCGACTACCGCCTGATTCATCTGGGTCGGGCCAATCGCTCGCCCGCTCCCCGTCCTCTTCTCTACAACACCTACAGCCGCGCTTGGTTTCGGGATCCCATCAATTACACTCAGCAACCTCCCCTGGTGATCCCGGCCCAAGAGAAAGAGCGGATCCCAGCCGAGCATCAGCGCCTATTCGTGACGGCACAGATTGTGTAGACGGCCCGGAACTGCGAGCTGACCGAAAACTCGGCGGCTCAGGCCCCGGCATTTATGCCTAGGGATAAGCTACCGTCTCCTGATAGGATGTGAGTATCGCTCCACCCATTTATAGTTTGATAGAAAGGTGCAGTGCTGAAGGTGAAGTAGAAGTATCTGGGGTGTTTCCACATCCCAGTAGCTGGTGCGTTCGCCTTGGCGGCGCGAAGCGCTTTGGCGTCCCCCACGGTGCTGCGGTATAAGCCACATGCTCGGTGTAGCTCAGTCAGTGGGAGTTGTTTTGCTGGCTGAGAACGGATCCTCTGGCTTTAGCCGTGGGGAGAACGTCAACCTCTCCTCTTGTTTGAGGAATCCGGTCAGCTAGACCGCCGAGAAGCGACGCCCTCTATGTATCAGCATGAGGGTCAGGATGAAAGGCGGAAACCCTTGCTATGGTAAACACAGAGCGGTGGGGCATCCCGTTCTTAAAGCTCAGGAAATGTCCTTAACGGGAGTCACTGAGAAGCTCGTACTCTATGCATCAGCATGAGTGCGGGAGTATGTCACGATGTCTCAGAATGGGGGTGGTTATCCCCGTTATTGCAGTTTGATTGCGCATCCCACCATGAGCGAAAAGATCCCTCAAGATCCCTCCTCGCCGGAAATGGCGGCTGAGATGGCCTTTGCTGCAGAGCCCAGTTTAGAGGAGGTAGGAGCTACTGCGGAAGAAACCACCCCAGACTCGGATCCCGGCAAGGGATCCCCTGGCACCGGCGGGTCGAATGCGCAGCGTGTCCGTCAACTGCTGGGCATGAAAGGAGCAGAGGTGGAGTCTCGCTCCATTTGGCAGTTGCACTTGCAACTGATGAAGCCTGTCACCTGGATCCCTTTGGTGTGGGGTCTGATTCCGGGGGCGGCATCTTCCGGTCACTTCACCTGGACTTGGGAGAATGTGGCTCTCATTTTGGTGGGCATGATTCTGGCGGGCCCCCTGATGACGGGCTATACCCAAACGGTGAACGAATACTACGACCGCGAGATCGACGCCATCAACGAGCCCTACCGCCCGATCCCTTCGGGGGCCATCTCTCTGCGGCGGGTGGTTATCCAAATCTGGGTGCTGCTGATCTTGGGGTTGGGCTTGGCCTATGCCCTGGACTGGTACACCGGCCATGACTTCCCGGTGATCACCTGCATTGCGCTGGCAGGAGCCCTGATTGCCTACATCTACTCGGCGCCCCCCCTGAAGCTCAAGCGCAACGGCTGGCTGGGCAACTACGCCCTGGGCGCCAGCTACATCGCCCTGCCCTGGTGGACAGGTCACGCCTTGTTTGGCGAGCTGAACTGGACGGTCTGCATCCTGACGCTGATCTACAGCTTGGCCGGGCTGGGGATTGCTGTGGTCAACGATTTCAAAAGCATCGAGGGGGATAGGCAGTTTGGCTTGGCCTCTTTGCCGGTGATGTTCGGGGCGATGGGGGCCGCTTGGATCTCGGTGCTGATGATCGACCTGTTCCAGTTCGGCATGGCCTCGTTTTTGCTGGGGGCGGGCCTAAAACTTTACGCGGCCCTTTTGGTGCTGCTGATCATCCCGCAAATAACCTTCCAAGATATGTACCTGCTGCGGGATCCTTTGAACAACGATGTGAAATACCAAGCCAGCGCGCAGCCCTTTTTGGTGTTGGGCATGTTGGTGGTCGGGCTGGCGTTGGGCCGCTCGGGGCTGTGGTAGTCGAGCCGACGGCAAAGTGCCCATCTTGGCAACAGAGGTGACGGCTTCCGCCCTGGGTTCGGCCCGACATCTGGGCCAAGATCAAGTCAAGATCAAGTTAAGTTGAGCCAGGGATCCATCCCCTTCGAGGATCGTTGGCGGATCCCTGGAAGCTGTTATGGCCCTGGGCCAAAGGAGATATCCAATGAAGCTGTTGTTTCCCCTCCAACTCGGCCTAAGCCTGGCTTTGCTCTTGGGGCCGCTGGCCGTCTCTCCCGCCCAAGCGCAGCGGATCGTCATCGACGGGCGGGGGATCGTGGTAGAACCCAGCACAGGTGGCTCGGTGATCCTCAATCCCGACCAGCCGGTCTTTTCTCCAATCTTGCCCTCTGCAGTTCCTTTTTCCATCGATGAAGAAGGCAAGATCGTCTCTGCCCCTGGCTACCGCTGCAGTGCGGCTACTGCTGCCGACAACTCCCCCATCATCTGTCGCTCCCAGTTCAACCGCAACGACGTGGTGGTGTATGAGCGGGACGGCCAATCCAACACCTTCCTTGTGAACATCGACAACACGGTGACCCGGCCCTCCGGCAGTGGGCTGCGGATTGTGCCCAACCCTGAACCGGCGACTCCCTCGGGTAGCGGCCTGCGCATCATCCTGGATTGAGGGCAGGGATCCCTTC
>NZ_JANSIB010000131.1:0-6191 GCF_047461895.1 Synechococcus sp. R55.8
CTAGATCCAGGTCTGGGAACCATGGGTTTTGGTTGCATTCTGGCGGGATCTGCGGGGTTGAAACCTGTGGATTATGGGGTGATCAGCACCCCCAGCCAACACTCGATGCCGGAGCGGCTGCAAACGCTGCACGAGGATTTGAGCCAGTTGCTGCGCCAACTGCGCCCGCATCAGGTGGGGCTGGAAAAACTTTTTTTCTACAAAATGGGCAATACCATTGCCATCGCCCAAGCCCGTGGCGTGATCCTGCTCACCTTGGCCCAGCATCATCTGTTGCCGGTGGAGTTTACGCCCGCCCAAGTCAAGCAAAGTTTGACAGGCTACGGACGCGCCGACAAGCAGGCTGTACAAGCTGCCGTGGCCCGGGAACTCAACCTGCCCAGCTTGCCCCGCCCGGATGATGCCGCCGATGCCTTGGCGATTGCCATCACAGTCTGGCACCACCGCTTCTCTTGAGGGATCCCCTCCCTGTCAATCCCCTACCTTTAGCAGAGATAAAGATTGGCCAATAAAGATGGGCTAGACTCAGTACAGCGAGAAGCACAAGCCCTATGCCTTCTTCTTCCGTGGATGTTCGCGAGCTACCGCTGTTTCCCTTGCCGGAGGTGGTGCTGTTTCCGGGCCGCCCTCTGCCGCTGCACATTTTCGAGTACCGCTACCGCATGATGATCAACACCATTCTGGAGACGGATCGCCGCTTTGGGGTGCTGATGTTCAATCCCCAGACGGGATCCCCAGTGCGGGTGGGCTGTTGTGCTGAGGTGTTGCAGGTGCAGCGATTGCCGGATGACCGCATGGACATTTTGACCTTGGGGCAGCAGCGCTTCCGCGTCTTGGATTACGTGCGGGAAAAACCCTTCCGGGTGGGGCTGGTGGAATGGATTGAGGATGAGCCGACCACCCCTTCCGATGACCTGCAGAGCTGGGTGCGCCAGGTTACCACTCTCCTTCAAGATGTGGTGCGTCTCTCGGGCAAGCTAATGGAGCGGGATGCACAGTTGCCAGAGCAGCTCCCCACCACCCCCATAGAACTGTCCTACTGGGTGGCTAGCCACTTCCATGGGGCCCCCCAAGAGCAGCAAGCTCTGCTGGAAATGGTCAGTACCGAAAGGCGGCTGCGCCGGGAAGCCGAAATTCTCGAGTCCACCCGCAAGCACTTGGCCGCCCGCACGGCCCTCAAGGATCTGTTCACGGAAATTTCCTGAGGTTCCTGTCAGTTGGTCAGGTCTGCTCCCATCTGTTCTGGTGGCTCTTGTGGACCTTTCCAGAGAGTGCCCTTTGCCTTTCTCGACCAGGCAGAGCAGAATGCTTCCCCCGGAAAGGTTGGGTATTTCTTGAGGATCCCTTCCCCGTTTTTCATGGCCTACGCTCGCCGCTACTTGCGCTTTCCCTCTCAGATCTTGGGCCGGGAAATGGAGATGCTCCACTTTGGGCATCACGGCTACCCGCTGATCTGTCTGCCCACCAGCAACGGGCGTTTTTTTGACGTGGAAGATCGCGGCATTATTGCCAGCCTCAGCCATCATCTGGAACAGGGCTATTTGCAGGCTTTTTGCGTGGAAACCCTAGATTGGGAGACTTTGTTCAACCGCCAGCTGGACTTGCCCCAACGGCGGGATCGTTGGCTGTTGCTGGAGCAGCACTGGGTAGAAGAGCTGATCCCCTACGCCAAGGCCGAGGCGCAAAATGAGTTTCTGGTGGTGGCTGGGTTTTCCCTGGGAGCTACCCATGCTGTCAACCTCACCTGTCGGCATCCCGGCCTAGTGCGCCGTTGTTTGGCTCTGGGGGGGCCCTACGATGTGGCCGCTCTCGGCTCTGTCACCGGCTGGGATCCCCAACGGGCAGAGCAGGAGCTGTATTTCATCAACCCGCTGGCCTATATGTCCAACATGAGCCGGCAACTCTGGGATCACTTGGGCGGGCGCAACACCGAGCTGAAGCTGCTCACCGCTCGCCACGACCACTGCCTCAGCGACAACCTGCGTCTGGCGGAAGTGCTTAGCCGCAACAACATCCCCCATCAACTGGAGGTATGGGAGGGGAATCACGATTGGCCCACTTGGCAAGCGCAAATCCGCGCCTTCGCGTAGGATCCCTTGCAGGGAATAGCTTTTGACGAGAGAGCTTTGATGATTGAAGACTATTGGGTTGGCAGCCTGCACTTCAGCGAGCCTTTCGGGGACGATACTCTGGCCCGCCTCAACGCACTTCCCCCTGTTCAAGCTCGCAACGGCCAAACTTACAAGATCCGGGCCGAACATGTCACCATTCATGAGGTGAACCTGGATTACCGCACCAAGTATCGCTTGATCCTGGATCGCTTCAGCTACCTTTACCCCCAAGCCATCGGCCTGTTCATGGGCTTTGCCTTTCGGGGGGTTTACCTCATCAACAACCCCTTTAGCTTTTATTACTACCTGCGCAACAAAGATGCTGCCTACATGGTGGTCAAAGAGCTGGGGATCTCCATCCCCAAAACTTACATTCTGCCCCCTAAAGAAGCCCCCGCATTGAAAGCAGAGGACTTTAAGTATCACAAGTTTTTCGATTGGCAGGGGATGGCAGAAGACCTGGGCTGGCCAATGGTGATCAAGCCGGCGGAGGGGCGAGAGGCCATTGGAGTAGAAATAGCCCACAACATGGAGCAGCTCCTCTATTTTTACGACCGCTCTGGATCTCAGGTGATGATGATCCAAGAGAAGGTCAAAACCCCTTACCCTTGGCAGATTCGCGCCCTCTGCATTGGCCGAAAGATCATTCCGATCAAGTATATCTTTCGCAAGTTCGATGCCAGCGAATATCTGTTTGATCCAGAATTTCTTACTCCGGAAATGGGCCAGAAAGTCATCAATACCTGTCGGATTATCAATCGAGTTTTGGGCTATGAAATGAACTCGGTGGAGCTATTCATCGACGAGCAGGGAGAGCTGCAGGCCATCGACTTTAACAATCCGGTGCCCGATGGGCGGCTCAAGGCTTTGGGAGAGATCTTCTATAACGATTACCAGCAGGCCCTTTGCGATTTGGTCTTGGACATCGTGCGGGAACAGCGTCCTTTCGACTTCCTGCCCCCAGATATCAACCGCTTTGCCCACATTGCCCGACGGGCCGATCTCACCCGCGAGCAGAAGTTTCAGATGGCTTTGGAATTGGCCAACCGTTACTACGAGCCCAGGGATCCCGATTAAAATCAAACCAGAACCCACAAGTGTGGTTTTCCGCCGGAGAAGTTGTGGACGGGCAAAGGAGCAGCAGCGTGGTTTCCGACCCCGCTTCAGGGTGGTCCATAATCAAGCAGGCGCAGGGATCCTGCCAGGTGCTGCATTTGGCGGCGGGGGATCCCCTCTTGAGTCGGCAAGAGCATTGGGGGCCTTTTCCCGGCCAAGCTGAGGCAATTGCACGGCGGGTTGGTCTGATCCGAGCAGGCAAATGTCAACCGGGTTGAAATGGCGCTGGTGCCACGATATTCGCGAGATCCCAGCAGGGGCCTGGCATGCCTTGCAAACGGAGCGCACCTCTCCTTTTTTGGAATACGAATGGTTGCACAGCCTAGAGAGCTCAGGTTGTGCCAGCCGCAGGACAGGGTGGCTGCCCTGTCACCTGTTGGTGGAGGCAGACGGCCGGTTGATTGCTGCTGCCCCCTTGTATTTGAAAAGCCACAGTCAAGGGGAGTTTGTCTTTGACCAAGAATGGGCTGCAGTTGCAGGCCAATTGGGGGAACGCTACTACCCGAAGTTAATCGGCATGGCCCCCTTCACCCCGGCCACGGGCTATCGCATCCTCGTCCATCCCGAGTATTCGGAAGCAGAGGTGTGGTCGTTGATGCTGGCAGCCATTGACCGGTTTTGCCAAGAGAAGGATATTTCGGTGTTTAGCTTGCTTTATGTAGATCTGGACTGGCGGACTCAATTGGAGTCGGATGGATTTACGCCCCGGATCACCCACAACTACCAGTGGCACAACCCCGGCTACCGCTCTTACGAAGACTTTTTGAGCCAGTTCAATGCCAACCAGCGGCGCAACATCAAGCGAGAGCGGGCTGCAATGGAAAAAAGCGGCCTAGAACTCAAGATTTACACAGGAGAGGAGATCACGCCCCGCCTGTTGTCTCTCATGTACGACTTTTACAGCAACACCTGCGCCCAATTTTGGAACTGGAGCAAATATCTCAATCGCCGCTTTTTCGAGTCTCTCTATCCCAACTATCGGGAGCGAGTTGTGCTGGTGGCCGGGGAACGGAATGCAGAAATTGTGGGGATGTCTTTTTGTATTCGTAAGGGAGATCGCCTGTTCGGGCGCTACTGGGGTTGTCGGGAGGAGGTGAAGTTTTTGCACTTTAACGTTTGCTACTACGAGCCCATTGCCCTCGCCATCCGAGAAGGGATCCGCAACTTTGATCCCGGCGCAGGGGGATCCCATAAGATTCGACGGGGATTTCCGGCCACGCCTGTGTACAGCTACCACCGCTTCTACAGCCGAAGGCTACAACAGGTTTTGGTGCCCTACCTAAACCGGGTTAACCCTCTCATGTTGGCCGAGCTGGAGAACGTGAATCAAAACGAGGTTCCTTTTCGAGAAGATGTTTTGCCTTCTCTATCTGCTTTGACCAAGGAGTGAACCACTTCATTGGATGGGGTTTTCAATCCCGTAAGCAGTTGGCGGCTGACATGCTTTTTGCCTTGCTACAGCTTTTTCCGGCAATGCTGACTCCAGCCAACACGACCTGACCTATGGTTATAGTTATTTCGAATTTCGGCGAAACAGCCTAATGGAACATCCGATCCCTTCCGGCCTTCCTGATCCCGTTAAACCTGGGGATCTCTTGGCGTTGGAGGTCACGGCCCTGACCCCCCAGGGAGATGGCATTGCCCACACGGTAGGACTTGGACAAGGGCGAGTGGTGTTTGTGTCCCAGGCGGTGCCCGGGGATCAGGTGGTGGCCCAAATAACCGAGATCAAGCGCAACTACTTGGTCGGGCGAATTCGGTCGCTGATTTCTCCCTCTCCCCAACGGGTGCGACCAGCCTGCATTGTGGCGGACAAATGTGGTGGCTGCCAATGGCAACATGTCAGCTATGCCCAGCAATTGGCCACCAAGCAGCAAATCCTCAGGGATGCACTGGAGCGGATTGGCGGTCTGACTCTGCCGCAGCCTGTCCCTATTTTGGGATCCCAGCAGCCGCTGCGCTATCGCAACAAGGTCACCTACCCCATGGCCAAACCGGAGGGCCAGCCCTTGCGCATGGGCTACTACCAACGGGGCAGCCACCGCCTGGTGAACCTCAACCAATGCCCCGTGCAAGACGAGCGGCTGGATGTGTTCCTGAGGGAAATCAAGCGGGATCTCCAAGAAACGGGCTGGAGTGTCTACGACGAAAGTCGTCACCAAGGTCATCTCCGCCACTTGGGTTTGCGCATCGGTCGCCGTACCCGCGAGGTGCTCCTGACCTTGGTCAGTTGCAGTCGTCGCCTGCCCCATCTGGAAAGCTGGGCCGAACGCTGGATGCAGCGCTACCCTGACCTGGTGGGGGTCTGTCTCAATCTCAACTCGGCCCGCACCAATGCCATCTTCGGCCCGGAGACTGAGGTGATTGCCGGTCGGGGGTCTTTGCGGGAGGAATTTGCCGGTTTTTCCCTCTGGATCGACAGCACCTCTTTCTTCCAGGTCAACACAGAGCAAGCAGAAGCCTTTTTTACCTGGATAGCCGACCAACTGAACCTGCGGGGAGAGGAAACCATCCTGGATGCCTACTGTGGCATCGGCACCTTAACCTTGCTGCTGGCGCAACGGGCGAAACGGGCGATGGGGGTGGAAGCTTTGCCGGAAGCGGTGGCCCAAGCCCGCTACAATGCCCAGTTCAACGGTATCGCCTCAGCCCAATTTTTCCAGGGCACGGTGGAACAGGTTTTGCCGACCCTGCCCCCTGCCGACATTGTGGTGCTGGATCCGCCGCGGCGCGGCTGCAACCGCCAAGTGCTCGAGACCCTAAAGCTGCGACGACCACCACGCATCGTCTACATTAGCTGTCACCCTGCCACTTTGGCGCGAGACTTGCAGATCCTACTGGCAGAGGGATCCTATCGCCTTACCCAATGGCGGGCGGCTGACTTCTTTCCCCAAACCGGGCATGTGGAGGGGGTGGCCTTTTTGGAGCGAGTTTGAAGAGTACGCACCCTGACCAAAAGGCGCG
>NZ_JANSIB010000132.1:0-6169 GCF_047461895.1 Synechococcus sp. R55.8
TTATACATTATTTTCAGTATAGTTGAGCTTATTATTGACTAGAGTCATGCTCCATAGCAGATCCCCTAGCTGCTGAGGTTACTGAAATTGCACCGCGTCAGGGTCGGCACCGTTCGCTTCACCAAGCCCGTCAGAACATTTCCGGGGCCGATTTCCCACACCTCTTGGATGCCGTCGGCAGCCATCTGCAACACGGTTTCTCGCCAGCGGACAGGGGCAGTCATCTGGGCCAGCAGCGCCTGCTTAAGGGCTTGCGGATCCCGGCTGGCGGTGGCAGTGCAGTTGCTGTAGACGGGCACTCGCGGCGGCTGAAAGTCAACAGCGCGCAAGGTGTGGGCAAACTCCTCGGCAGCAGCCTGCATAAAGGGCGAGTGAAAGGCGCCACTCACCTTGAGGGGAACGGTGCGCTTGGCCTGCAACTGCTCACAGACGGCCCGCACCCCCCCCACCGAGCCGCTGATCACCACCTGATCCGGGCTGTTGTCGTTGGCAAGAGTGACGTCGGGGATCATCTGGCACAGGTGCTCCAGCTTGTCGCGGTCAAACCCCATCACTGCCGCCATGCTGCCCGGGGGATCCCCTGCGGCTTCCATCAGTTGGCCCCGCAGCGCCACCAGCCGTAGGCCGGTTTCGAAGTCAAACACGCCGGCAGCGTAGAGGGCGCTGTATTCGCCCAGACTGTGGCCAGCAGTGCAGGCAGGAGCCTGACCCTGGGCGTAGAGATAGTCTGTCAACAGGGCCGATACGGTGAACAAAGCCGGTTGTGTGTAGCCGGTCTGGTGGATCTGGTCTTCCGACAGAGCTAAGGGATCCCATCCCAGCATCTGGCGGGCCAAAGCCAACTTCTGGCCTGCTCCCTGCCAGTTCCGCAAGTCCCTTCCCATGCCTACCGCTTGGGATCCCTGGCCGGGATAGATCCAGGCAACAGTCATCAATTCATTTCCCCCAACGAAACACAATCGCCCCCCAGGTAAGGCCGGCGCCAAAGCCCGCCATTACCCCCAGATCGCCGGCGCCAAAGCGTCTTTGCTCGATCCAAGTGGCCAAGGCAATTGGCACCGAAGCGCCCGAGGTGTTGCCGTAATACTCTAGGACGCTGGCCACCCGCTGCGGATCCAGCTGCAGGCGCTTGGCTACTGCATCGAGAATGCGCTGGTTGGCCTGATGAATAAAATATCCCTGTACTGCTTCCGCCGGGATCCCGGCCCGGAAGAGAGCCTTCTCGATAACCTCCGGCACCGCCTGGACGGCGAACTTGTAGACCTCGCGGCCATTCATGGTGATGGGGCAGCAGCGATACTGCCCCACCTGCAGGGATCCCACCAGGGGCTTGGCCTCTGTAGCCATGGACAAGCTGAGCAGCTGGCTGCCACTGCCATCGCTGCGCAGCTCAATGCTGAGGATCCCGCCGGTTTCCCCCGCCTCCAGAACCACCGCCCCGGCCCCATCTCCAAACAAGACACAGGTGGTGCGATCTGCCCAGTCCACCGTACGGGAGAGCACATCCGCCGCCACCACCAAGGCCCGCCGGTACAGCCCGGTTTGCAAAAACTGCGCTGCCGTGGCCACTGCAAAGACAAAGCCCGTGCAGGCTGCCGTCAGATCAAAAGCCACCGCCCGCGTTGCTCCCAGAGCTGCCTGCACCTGAGGGGCCGAGCCAAACCGATCGACACCGGTGGAAGTGGCCAGCAGGATCAAATCCAGGTCTTGAGGCAAGATCCCGGCCTGAGCCAAAGCGGCCTTGGCTGCCTGGACCGCCAAATCCACCAAGCTCAGCTCAGGGGGCAGAATGCGCCGCTGACGAATGCCGGTGCGGGGCCAGATCCATTCGTCGGAAGTTTCGACGATCTGGCCGAGATCGTCGTTGCTCAGGCAGGGATCCGGCAGGGCAGCCCCTGCCCCCACCAGCCGCACGGTCGGGAGGCTATGGCTGGGCATCTTCCACGGGTTCGGGACAGCGGGAGGAAGTCCTTTCCAGGGATCCCAACGGCAACACTTCCGGGCCAGAGCCAGAGTAGACCTGAAGGGGCCGGGTGCGCCGCCTGGGGTTGGATTCAGGTTCGCGAGGGTCAACCATTTCCGCCTGCAGCCGCTGTAGGATTTTCTGTTCTGCCGCCTCTTTGGCCAGGCGAATGGCGTGGTAGACCATCGGCGCCTTGGAGCTGCCGTGGGTAATCACGCAGATGCCGTTGACGCCGAGCAGCAAAGCACCGCCATACTCTACGTAGTCCATGCGCCGCTTTACCTGCTTGAGGTTGGGCCGGAGCAGCCAGCAGCCCAACTTGCCGCGCCAGCCGCGGGGCAGCTCCTCCCGCAGCACCTGGGTGATCACCTGGCCAACACTTTCGGCAAACTTGAGGAGGGCATTGCCCACAAAGCCGTCGCACACCACCACATCAAACTCCCCGGTCAGCACATCCCGCCCCTCGGCATTGCCGGCGAAATGGATCCCTGGCAACTGGGCCAGACGCTGGTGGGTGGCCAGAGCCAAATCATTGCCCTTGTTGGGCTCCTCGCCGATGTTGAGCAGGCCCACCCGCGGCTTCTCGATCCCCAGCACGCACTGGCAGTAGAGGGATCCCATGCGGGCAAACTGCTCCAAAAAGCGGGGCCGGCAATCCACATTGGCCCCCACATCCAGCAGCAGCACCGGCTTGCCTTTCAAAGTGGGCAAAAGAGCGCCAATGGCCGGGCGATCGATCCCTGCCAGCCGGCCCAAATTCAGGTAGGCCGCAGCCATCGCTGCTCCGGTATTCCCGGCGGCCACCACGGCATCCGCTTGGTTGGAGCGCACCTGTTGCATCGAGATGTTGATGGAGGCTTTGGGCTTTTTGCGCACCATCAGCGGCTCTTCCGCCATGCCCACATCCTCTTCGGCAGGCACAATGGTGATCCCAGCAGGCAAGGGTTGGGGCAGAAAGGGCTTGAGGGAATCTGGACGACCGACTAGTGCAATCCCGACCCGGAGCTGCCGATGGGCCAGCAGGGCGCCCTTGATGATCTCTTCGGGAGCGTAGTCACCCCCCATCGCATCGACCGCAATTCGCACAAGCTGACCTCACACTGGAATATCCTTGGCAACTGCAAGCAGGAAGCGGGGCAAAACGCACTAACCTCTGCAGTCCCCTCGCCCGAGAATTGGGAGCCCCAGTGGCTGCAGGGTGCTAGCGAATTTTACCAGATTTGTTTTCCTCAATTAAGGCCGTAGTTCCCCTTGCGCCGGTTCTCCCCACCCCCCACAGGAAACGTGAACTCCCTCACGCCTGCGTGAGGGCAGCCAAGAGAGAGCGTACCTGTTGGACGTGGGCGTGTGCAGTGGAGTTTCTGGCCTGGTGTTGGCCCAGCTCCGTCTCCAACTGCGCCAATTCTCCCGCCAACGCTGCCCACCGATCCCGCTCTGGGTAGAGGGTGGCCTGCAGGTGATTCAGGCGACCCCAGGTTTCTGCCATGGCCTGGGCGCGCGCCCGCAGGGATCCCTCCTCTTGCTCCAGGTGTTGCCACTGCTGCTCCAATTCCTGCCGTTGGCGGGCGAGCTGCTCCTGCTGAGAAGGCAAGGACGATTCTAGTTGTTGAATGAGGGTTTGCAGACGACCTTTTTCTTGGAGAAGATCCTGCTTCTGGCTGCCGATCTGTTCCAGGAGCGGCCCAATATCGACCTGAACCGGGGCAGCAGCTTGATTTTGCAGCTGTCTAAGGCGGGCCTCTTGGCGGGTCAACTCTTCATACTCTCGCTGCAGGTTTTTTTCCTGAGGCAGCAGGGCTTCTTCCAAAGCACTGCAGGCAGACTGGGCATAGTCGATATCCATCTCGATGTCAAACCGCTCCTCTGGAGAGGCGCTGGCCAGCCGCTCTTGCAGCTCCCGCAGGGTTTGCCGGTTTTGCTCCAGTTCGGCCCGCTGTTGGCTAACCTGGGCTGCCCGCTGCTCGTAATCTCGGCGCAGTTGGCTGACCAAAGCCGCCAGCTCCTCGACCGAGATCGCCGGCTCCCCAGCCCTGCCGTTGCTGCTGCCATCGACGATAAAGTCGTACTCCTGCACCAGACGAGAGGCTTTCTGGTATAGGCTCTCTTGAGATTGCAGCTGCTGGAGAATCCTCTGCAGGTGCTCTTGATGGGCTCGCAGGGATCCCTGTCGAGTTTGCCACTCTGCTTGGCTTTGCTCCAGGGATTGTCGGGATCCCCACCAAGCGGTGTGGCGTTCTTGCCAAGCGCGGTAGTCTCGATCCAGCTCGTCTTGCCGGGCCTGGGCCTGCTGACGTTCTGCTTCCAGTTGGGCAATCTGTTGATTCAAGTGCTCCTGCTGCTGCTGAATGTGGCTTTTCAAGCTTTGCAGAAGCGCCAAGGGATCCCCAGCCGGATGTAGAGTCTCCTGGAGCTGCTGCACCAAAGCCTGTAGCTGCGCTGCTTCTGCCTCCCCCAAGCGGCTGGAGCGAGCTTCTTGCAACTGGGCTTCCAACTCTTGCCGCTGCCGATTCAGAGCTTCCCGCTGCTCTCCGATCAGGCGCTGTTGTTCAGCCAAGTAAGCCTGCTGGGCTGCCAGTTCCTCTTTGAGGCTGTCCAGAAGTTTGCGATCTTCCTCTACACTCTTGTACTGCTCGTACAGCCGCTGCACCTCTTCTTCTTGAGCTGCTAGCTCCATCTCGCGGCGGGTAAGCTCATGCGCCTGAAAGGTGAGGGACTGTTTCCAAACCTCGATCTCCTCCTCCTGGCTGCGGGCTCTGAGCTGAAGTTGGCTGAAGTTTTGCAGATAGGTCACCAGTTGGCGAGCGGCTTCGCTGATGCGGGCGACCTGACGGCCGCCGGAGATTTCCGCCAGCACCAATGACCCATCCTTGAAGCGCCCAGCCTCCTGGGCGATGCGGCCTTCCAAAGTAATGGATTCTTCGTTCACGGCCACCCAGGTATTGTCCTGCTGCTGCTTGGCCAGCAATTGCAGAGACGACTTGGCAAATCCAATCGGCTTGGATAGCTCTGCTAGGTACAGCACGCCTGAACTCCTCTAAAACAGCATGGACAGCACCAGCCTTGACCCCACCGAGCCACTGCCCCTGGCCGGGGAAAAATGGACGGCCGCCAGAACATGGCTCGCCGAGGCGCATAAAGACTACACCACCTTTCTAGACTCAACCATAGGGTAAAAAAAACGCCTTCGCCAGATGAGTTTTGGGGATGCCTGGGGTAGCTATTCAAACCGGTGGCGGAGCACTAAAGTAGTCTAGGGTGTGGTGTAGAGTTGTGTTCGGGGGTTGTATGGAGCTGCAAGGTGAGCCGCTTTCTGTTCGTCGGCGTTCTCCTGCCCCGCCGGTGGTCGTAGCCTCTCAGGTGTACCAGACAACAGCGCCGGAAGCCAAACCGCGCCACATCTTGGAAGCGATCGTCTGGCATAAAGAGCAGGAGGTGGAGCGGCAACGGGAGCAGCTTCCCCTCAAGGAATTGCAACGGCAACTGGATCAGGCTCCGCCGGTGCGGGATTTTGTGGCGGCCCTCACCCAGTCGCCTCACCCTATCTCTGTGATTGCCGAGGTCAAAAAAGCCTCTCCCAGCCGCGGCGTTCTGCGGGATCCCTTTGACCCGGTAGCCATTGCCCAGAGCTATGAAGCCGGTGGGGCCAGTTGCCTCTCGGTGCTCACAGATGAGCGGTTCTTTCAGGGCAGCGGCGAGTATCTGCGCCGGATCCGTCAGGCAGTAGGGATCCCCATCCTCTGCAAGGAGTTCATCCTCTACCCTTACCAAATCCTCTGGGCCCGCAGCCTGGGGGCAGATGCGGTGCTCTTGATTGCCGCCATTCTCTCGGATGCGGATTTGGGCTATTTTCTCAAGCTGGTTCGGCAATTGGGCATGGCAGCTCTGCTGGAGGTGCACACTTCCCAAGAGTTGCAGCGGGTGTTGCGTTTGCCCCAACTGCAAGACTCCAGGGGGCAGGTGCTCATTGGCATCAACAATCGCGATCTGAGAACCTTTGCGGTGGACTTGAACACAACGCGCGACCTGTTGGCCGCCCACTCGGAGCTCCTTGGCGATCTGCCTGTGGTCAGCGAGTCCGGCATCCATACCCCCGCCGATCTGCAGCAGTTGCGGGCCTGGGGGGTGCGCTCTGTGCTGGTGGGGGAAGCGCTGGTGACCCAGCCGGATCCCGGCCAAGCTGTGCGCCACCTGTTGTCATCTCAGTGA
>NZ_JANSIB010000133.1:0-5965 GCF_047461895.1 Synechococcus sp. R55.8
ATTATACATTATTTTCAGTATAGTTGAGCTTATTATTGACTAGAGTCATGCTCTGAAGCGGGGTTGAGTGCCAGGTTGCGCAGCTCTATTATGATTGGCTCTCGGTGGTTCAGAAAGGGATCCCAGCAGGCGACACTCCCCCAGCGGAAGCGATAAGCTAGGAGAGTCAATTAGGTCTCTGAAGCTATGGACGCCGCCGAAATTGCCGCCTTGAAAGAGCGCATCAAGCTAATCCGCGAACGCCGGCCAGCGGTAGCCAAGCTGTTGGAAAAGCCAGACTTGGGCAGCTTGCGCGTGGATGTCAACCAAGCGCTGGAGGAGATCGACGAGTTGCTCCACGAGTTTGAGCAGACTTTTGGCCCGGAAAGCTAGAGGGCTAGCTACCGACAAGCCGTTGCAACTGGGCCAGAACCTCAGCACTGTGGCGGCTGGGGTTCACGATTGGGTCGATTTCTCGCAAAATCCCCTCCGGGTCGATCAAGAACGTATTGCGCAGGGCAACATCGCCCATCCAGGATCCGTAGGCTCGACTGACCGTGCCGTCGGGATCCGACAGCAAAGGAAACTGTAGCCCCTCTGCCGAGCAAAAGCGCCTGTGAGAGTCCACCGAGTCGGCGCTCACGCCCACAACCTGTGCCCCCATGGCCCGGAACTTGGGCAAATCTTGCTGAAAGCGGCGGGCCTCAATCGTACAGCCGGAAGTGAAGTCGCGGGGGTAAAAATACAACACCACCCACTCCCCCCGAAAATCCGCCAGCCGCCGTATTTGCCCGGATTGATCTGGCAATGCGAACTCCGGTGCCGGAGAACCTATTGGCGGGAGAGGAGTAGTTCCCCACTGGGCCCAGGCAGGCTGAGTCATCCCAAAGCCCACAAGCAGGCCCACAACCAATCCCATGAGGTTTAACCAGCGCCAAACTCTGCCCACTTCCTTCACTGCCACTCTAGGACCTCTCTAAAACCCGATTTCTAGTTTACATAACTTTATAAAAGCTGAGTCCAGGACCTCGTCTCACCACCATGAAGCAAGCCGGCGGGGTGGGAATCTGCCAGCTCAATGTTGCCGATGGGCCGATTCAAGGTAGCCACTTGCAGAGCAAAAGCTGCGGAGGGATCCCCAACCATCGCCAGAGTTGAGAGGTGCGTTCAATAGGGGTGTAGCGCAGTTGGGCGTACAGTTGCCGCGCGGGGAGATTGTCTTCCAATACGTGCAGATGCAAACAGCGGTAGCCCCACCCTTTCGCCACCCCTTCAGCACTGAGCAAAAGCAGACGAGCAATTCCTCGCCGCCGCCAGCCGGGCAGCACCGCCAAGTTGGAGAGGTAGGGATACTTCCCGTGGGCTGTGACCCGCAAAGAGATCTCGGCAGTGCCCACCACTTCGGATCCCACCGCAGCTGCCAGACAGCAGTAGTGGGGATCCCTTGCGGCCAGCCTGAGGCGCAACTCTTCGCGAATGCCCAGCTTGCGAATTGGGTAGATCCAGCGTTGCAGACCTGAGGGCGGATAAAAAACCTGCGCCAGAACTTCGGCCAAGGGATCCAGATCGCCCGGTGTAGCCGGGTAAACCACAGGGGAAGGCAACACAGGTTGAGACGGGGCAACCGCAGGCATCCCCCTTATTTTCCCAAACAACTTGCAAACAACAAAACAATAAGTGGTGACCCCCACGGGGAGCCACCACTGAACCGGTAGAACTTGGCCACAGGGAGGAAAACCACCCCTGCCGACGCGGACTAACCGCATCCAAGACTTAACTAAGACTTATTCAGTTGTCTTAACTTGTAGCTTTCCAATTTTTTCCAATTTCTAGGCCAGCGCCAGTGGCCGCTCCGACACCAGAATCCGACTCTGAGGTTTACGATGAGATCTCCAGATCGCTAAAATGGCAGGCTGAGCCGTTGATGCGATAGATATCATCCGTGATGGGCTGGTAACCCACTTCCACCAGATCGGACTTGGCAGGAGCAAATATGCGGATAATTGCTCTAGCAATCTTTGAGAGAAAGGTAAACATAGCAACCTCCTGAAAGTGAGAGTGAAACTATGAACTGAGAGAACCTCGAATTGCTAAAGCCCGCAGTCCTTGTCCCACTGAGCGCTGGTTCCGACTCGCAGAGCTTGCAGGTTGAGAGCACCTGAACCTGATCACCGATTTTCCCACCCTGACTCGCTCATGAATGGAGACTCAAAATAGCCAGCTGAGCTTGTTGATCTGGCAAAACCACTTTTATTTGAGGATTATTTGAGGAACACCTAGAGCGCTCTCTCACTTTCCCAGTGGCTTGTGCAGCAAGCCCAACCGCTATCTGCCTAACTCCCTTGTTCTGCTTCGAGGAAAACCTGTCGTAGGTACCAGGTGCCCTGCTGGGCGAGACAACCACTTCTCAGGAGAATCTGCCGAAGCAACGGATCGGAAGCTTGGATCAGAGCGTTGACCGACAGAGAACTTTGGAGAGAATTTTGGATTTGAGTCAGTCGAGAAGCGGTGCCTCGCGTTTGGGATGGGGATGAGATATTATCCTCCTCGCCTGAATCACTACATTCATAATCTAACCTATAGCCGATCTCTCCACCAAGGGCGGCAACCATTCTTAACAGGCTGGATCATTCCTTTAACTTGGTCTTTTCATCTCTTTTTGGTTCAGGTCAATGAGGGATCCCAGCATTCTGGATTCGGATTCCTCAGCCTCTTTCCGTCACAGGACACCTGATTTTTTGGGGAAACAAGCTGGCTCGGCGCGAGCCTTGAGCTAAACAGAAATAAACGCAAAAAAACAACGACCAACCCCTGCTTCGGGCTTAATCGCCGGAAGGAACTCATTCCCTATCCTAGAAAACTCAATCCAGCCGCAGCCCGTTTTCTGGGTTAAGAGAATCTTTATTCCGGGGCCGAGAGCGCAGGATCAAGAGGGAAAAGTAGGGGGGCTGGTAGTCGGCCAGTCCTTCCAGGGTGGGGAAGAGGGTTTGCTGGGGCCAGCCGGCCCAGACCACCAAGCTGGCTTGTTGCAGCCAACCTCTTTCGGCCAGCCACTGCCAAACCTGAGGGTAGACAGAGGCCACTTTCATGAGAACGACTACCTCAGCCCAGGCACAAGCCTGCTCCAGTTCCGAGAGGGCAAACAGAGCCGGTAAAATCGCCAATTTCTCGGAGCCGAGCACCAAGGGGGATCCCAGGGCAGCAGCAGCGGCTAAGGGAGAGCACACCCCCGGTATGGCCTGGATGGGCAAGTTGGCGATCCGCTCCCGCAAAGCTTGGGCCACGTAGGCGAAGGTGCTGTAGAGGCCCACGTCTCCCTCACAGATGAAGGCGACATCTTCTCCCCTTTCTAGGAGTGGGGCTAGTTGCTGGGCAGCCACTCGCCAGGCAGCTTGCAGGACTTCCGGCTGGGTGACAAAGGGCAGGCGAAGCGGCAAGAGGGTTTGTTCCGGTCGCAGCCAAGGGCGCACAATCTGATAGGCCAGGCCCGGCTGGCCGGCGGCATTTTGGGGACAGGCCACCCAGTTGACCGTGCTGAGGATGCGGGCTGCTTTGACCGTGATCCAGTCGGGATCCCCTGCTCCAGCACTGATCCCCCAAAAGGTTCCCAGACCCATACTTATTACGTATCAGGCGGTCTCTGTACTGCCCGTACTTCCTTCCTTCAGGCGATCCAAGGCTTCCTGCAAGGAGTTGCGCAAAGATAGGAACTTCTCCAGGCGCACCAGCTTCACCGTTTGGGTGATGCGGGGATTGCTCACCACCTGAAAGATACCTGCACGGCTCTGCACCAGCTTGGCCAATTGCACCAGGGCGCCGACGCCAGAGCTGTCGATGAAGTCGATCCCTGTCAAATCCAGGATCAGGTTAGGGGATCCCTCTTCCAGGTATTTGGTGACCACCTTAACAAAGACCGGCTCGGAAAAGGCATCGAGAAGGCCAGTCAGGTGAAAGACCTGGCAGTTTTCCAGCGCCTCGCGGCTGCCGCGCAAGCTGACCGTCAGAGATAGGGGTTCCGGAATGGCTCTTCTCCTTTCAACCATCTCGACAGAAGGGAACACCTGAGAGAGGCCCCAGGGTGGGTTCAATCTCGGGTGTGGAGATAGCTTAGCATCCCCGTTCTCCGCGGGAGACGGTATTTTTCCGCGGGGTCTTCGGGGGAATTACGCCTGGGAGCAGGGATCTCTTCTTTCTGTTCCCTCGTGGCAAGCCAGGAGTCCTTGGGTAGGATGGGGGCAACTGTGCCGGCAAGGTCGGCCCGCAGTGCACGAATGGCTTTTGGGAGCCTGTCAGGTTTTTAAGGGGTAGGCGGTTGGGAGAGGATCACCAAGATCCAAAGATGCAGCAGCAACGATTCAACCTTTCCCCCATCACTCTAGCTGGGGTGGGTTTGGGCTTGACGGCTGCCGCCTTTGGTGCCGCCTGGGGAACAGGGATCTACCTTCAAGATCACGTGCTGCCGCAGGTGGAAGCAACCCTCTCGCAAGCGATGCGCCGGCGCGTGGAATTGGGGGAGGTGAGGTTTCTGGCCCCCTGGCAGGTGAGCTTGGGAGAAAGCCGCGTTGAACATCTGGCCAGTATCGGCTCCATCGACCTCAGCCCTGATTTCTGGACTTGGCTGCAGACGGGTCAGTGGGTGCTGAATGTTACCCTAAACCAGCCGCAACTGCTGCTGATGGAAACGCTGGATCGCGGCTGGGCGGATGTGCAGTTTCAACTGCCCGAAGGGGAGGGATCCCTGCCTTTCCAGGGGCTGAACATCCGTTTGCGCCAGGGATCCCTGACGGCCATCCCTTTGGTGGGGGAGCGACGCCAGTTTGATCGGCTGCAGGGCCAGGTGCAGGTGTGGCTGACTCACAATGCCCCGCCAGGAGAGGAGGATCTTTTCGGGGGGCGGGCCAGTTTCCAGGCGACGGCACGGTTGCTCCCTCGGGAGGGGGAGGGGGGGTACCCCCTGCAGCTCAGGGGGGTGGCGGATTTTGCCCAGGCTTCCGGTTCGGTGACGCTTTCTGCGGCTCGTCTGCCTTTGGATCTCTTGCCCAGTGTGGTGCCGGCGGCCCCTTTTGCGGAGGTGCAGGGGGAAACTGGCTTGGATCTCCAGGTGCTCTGGCGGCGGGATCAACCGCTGGAGTTGACGGGGCAGGCCCAGGTTCAACAGGCTCGGCTGGATCTGGAGAGGTTGCCCCATCCTTTTGAAGAGGTGAAGGGCTCCGTTCGCTTTACCTTGCAGGGGCTGGAGCTGCAGGGAGTCAGCGGTCGTTTGGGTCAGCTTTCCTTCACAGAGCTGAAAGGCCCGGTGGTCTGGGAGCAAGGACAGGGGTTTGGTTTGCAGGCGGAACTGGTGCCGGCCAGTCTTCAACAGATCCAAGAGACGTTTGACGTGACTGGCCTGCCGGTGGCGGTGGAGGGGGTGGTAGGGGGATCCGTAGCGGTCACTGGAGCCTTGGATCAGCCGCAGATCCGGGGACAGTTGCGGGGGCTTTCGCCGGGGCAGGTGGATCGCCTGCCGGTGTCGGAGTATGCCTTTGGCTTCCGCTTTGCGGATCAAACCTTGGCCTTGGAAGCAATTGACCTCAAGACTGCAGGGGGTCGCATCCAAGGCTCCGGCCAGCTGCAATGGGCTGCCGGCTTGGCAGGCCAGTTCGATCTTCAAGTCAGCGGAGCCGACGTGGAGCAGGTGCTGGCCCTTTACGGCCTCAACCTGCCCCGCCGGGGCGCTCTTCCTTGGGTGGGGCCGGTTTCCGCTCAAGTGCAGGTGGCGCTGACGGGATCCCAACCGCGGGCGGAGGCCAGCTGGGAAAGTCTTGGGGGAGAGATTGCCGGAAGAGGGCAGCTGCAGGTTTTGCCGGAGGGTCGGGACTGGGTGGTGCAGGTGCCGCAGGCGGTGCTGGACGTGGGCGGAGGCCGGGTGGCGGTGGCGGGGCGGTGGGCGGGGGGACAGCTCCAGACGCAGTTGGCTCCTCAGGAGGTGCCGCTGGCCTTTTTC
>NZ_JANSIB010000134.1:0-5906 GCF_047461895.1 Synechococcus sp. R55.8
CGAGGCCAATCTGGGCAAAAAGAAAAAGTAACTTCATCACCTCATGCTCGAGCCCTATTGATCCCTATACAAAGGCACATCGAGGTATTTGGTAGATGGATTTGGAATGGATTGATTGATCGCAACCCTACAGGAGCTTTGGTATGAACTCTGCCTCTTCCTCGGTTCAACCCAACCCGATCCCCCTTCTGACGGCTGATTTTTGGCAGGAGACCTTTGCCCTCACCCGCCGCTTGTTTATCCAACTGCAGCGTCGCCCCACAACCTTGCTGGCCGGCATTATCCAGCCGTTGCTCTGGCTGATTCTATTTGGAGCCTTGTTTCAGAATGCTCCTGCCGACATTTTCGGGGCCGGACAAAACTACACCCAGTTTTTGGGAGCGGGAGTCATCGTGTTTACGGCTTTTGGTGGAGCCTTGAATGCTGGGGTGCCGGTGATTTTCGACCGAGAATTTGGCTTTTTGAACCGGCTGTTGGTGGCTCCCCTCACCTCTCGTTTTTCCATTGTTCTTGCTTCTAGCCTGTTTATCGTCAGCTTGGCGTTGCTGCAGACGGCAGTCATTGTGGGGGCAGACTACGCCCTTGGGGCCGGGATCCCCGACGGGCCAGGCTTGGCGGTGGTGGCCTTGATCGTGGGCCTGTTGGTCTTGGGCTTCACGGCCCTGAGCTTGGGCTTGGCCTTTGCCATGCCGGGGCACCAGCAATTGCTGGCTTTCATCTTTTTGGTCAACTTGCCCCTGATCTTTTCCAGCACGGCCTTGGCTCCCCTGAGCTTTATGCCCACCTGGCTGCGTTGGGTGGCCAGCCTCAACCCCCTCACTTTTGCCATCGAGCCCATTCGCCATGTTTACCGCAGCAGCCATTGGAGCTGGGCCGATGTGGTGCTGCAGGCTCCCTGGGGCGATCTCACCCTGGCGGGATCCCTGGGCCTTTTGACGGGGTTTGTGGGGGTGTCGGTTCTACTGGTGCAGGGGGTGTTGCGCAAAAGCTTGGCCTGAGCCTCTCTGCCCAGGCTGTGCCGCTCAAAGCCACTGGCGGGAAACGGACTTCTCCATAGCCGCCTGTGCCCGCTGCACCAGAGCCAGGGGGCTGTCCTGGGCTGGGGAAACGCTGAGAGAAGGAGTAAGGCTGCGAGCCTGCAGAGCCATGTGGAGCTGCAGTTCGGTTACGTACTCCCGCAGGCCAAAGTTAGACCCAGAAGAAGAAGGAGCCGCTGAAGAGGGGTGAGACACAGACATCACGGCAAAGAGTCCTTCGCGAAATGGCCACTGTTGCTCTGCTAAGGTATCACGCCCACCCCTTTTCCGAAGCTTCCAAAATGTTAGCTTTGATTAAGATTTGCAACCGTTTGGCCATGGTGGTGCTCAAGGATTGGCAGCGCTCCAAGTTGGATCCCAGCGACGATGCCCTCTTTTACAGCTATCCTCGCTTCGTGACTCATGTGGATTCTGGCTTCATCGGCCAGCTCACCGATCTATACCGCGAGCATTTGCGGCCCCAGACCCGCATTCTCGATCTGATGAGCAGTTGGGTCTCCCATTTGCCACCTGAGATGGAGTTTGCCCATGTGGAGGGGCATGGGATGAACCCGGAGGAACTGGCGGCCAACCCCCGGCTGGATCACTTCTTCATCCAAAACTTGAACCAAAACCCAAGTCTGCCCTTCCCTGATCAATCCTTCGACGCGGTGCTAAACACGGTCTCGGTGCAATATCTGCAGCAGCCGGAGCAGGTGTTTGCCGAGGTGTATCGCATCCTAAAGCCCCAGGGCCTGTTCATCGTCAGCTTCTCCAATCGCATGTTTTTCCAGAAGGCGATCCAGGCTTGGCGGGACAACTCCGAGGCGGGGCGGGTGGAGTTGGTCAGGCGCTATTTTGAGTCGGTGCCAGGGTTTGCGGTGGTGAAGGTGATCCAGCGGCCTGCCCCTATGGGTTGGCTGGGCTTTTGGGCAGGCGGAGGCGGGGATCCCTTCTATGCCCTGATTGGACAGCGGACGGCGGGGTAGAATTCTCCAGCTTGCCTGTGGCGTGCAGGCGGGATCCTTGGAAATATCCAACAAGACTCCAGCATCCACCAGATCTTGCAGCTGTGTTATCCTCGCTACCCTCAGAGGTCTGTCTTGTTCTCCGGTCTTTCTGACAGTTCTTCCCCACAAAACGGCAATCCTTCCCCCCTACCCATCTCGGCAATTGGGGAGGCAGGGCTGCTGCAGATCGTGCAGCGCTACTGTCCGGCCCAGGTGGTGGGAGACGATGCGGCGGTGTTGGCTGCTCCGGAGGGGCAGTTGGTGGTGACAACCGATGTGTTGGTGGAGGGAGTTCACTTCAGCGATCTGACGACCCCGGCCCATGCGGTGGGCTGGCGCGCGGTGGCCGCCAATCTATCGGATCTGGCCGCGATGGGATCCCGTCCGCAGGCGTTGGTGGTGGGTTTGGGCTTGCCGGGCTCCACACCGGTTGCTTGGGTGGAGGAGCTTTATCAAGGGATGCGGGACTGTTGCGCCCGCTGGGAATGCCAACTGGTGGGAGGGGATCTGTGTCGGTCGCCGCATCGATTTGTGGCAATCACGGCCCTGGGATCGGTGCAGCCGGGGCGGGCTATTCAGCGCAGACGGGCTCAACCCGGCGATTGGCTGGTGGTAACAGGGCCCCACGGAGATGCGCGGGCAGGCTTGGAGCTGCTTCTCCATCCTGAACAGGGATCCTCAGCTACGGCGGCCGAGCGCGAGCAGTTGATCAGGGCTCACCAATACCCACGCCCGCGCCTGGATCTGGTGCCCCTCTTGGAAGGGATCCCGGATCCCTTGCGCGTTGCCGGTATGGATACCAGCGACGGTTTGGCAGATGCCCTGGTGCAGGTGTGTCAGGCCAGCGGGGTGGCGGCGAGGATCGAGGTGGAGCGGATCCCGATTTCAGAAGCTTTGCGGCAGGCTTTTCCGGCCCAAGCCTTGGAATGGGCGCTTTATGGGGGCGAAGATTTTGAGCTGCTCCTCAGTGCCGAGGTGTCGGTGGCCAAGCATCTGTTGGAAGAATTGCCAGGGGCCGTTTGGATTGGAGAAGTGACAGGCTGGGATCCGCAGGGAACCGTCTGGCTGAAGGACGGGCAAGCCCTCAGTCGTCAGCAAGCCTTCCAGCATTTCTAAGAGGCGTTGTGCTGCAGGATGGTCACCCAAACTGCCAACAGTTGAAGACAAATCTACTTGTGGGGGAAAACAAGCTTCAGGAAGGATTCGGTAACCTAGAAGCGGAGAGAAGTTGAGATAAGGAAGCAAATTGACCTGGAACAGCTTCAGGCAACTGCTGAGAACTCCGCAGAACTTGGATTGGAGAAGCATTGGAGACTCTACTCATGAAAGCTATCTTAACAGCAGCCCTTATTGGCCTGGCCGGGATCCCTTCGTTGGCCCCCTTGCCCAGTTCGGCTCAGCCGCTTTTTGAATTGGGTGCCTACCGCCTTGAGCAGGGGACGATTATCCCGGTCGGCAGCCTGAGTAGCGAAGGGCCGCAATACTTTTATCCCGACACCGTCTATCCCCTGGAAGTGGCCGTTACTCAGAACATTTTTGACAGCCAGGGGCGCTTGGTGATCCCGGCGGGTAGCCGCATTTTTGGACAGATGGAACCTGCACCGGGCGGATCCCGCTTTGTCGGTACTTCTATTGTTCTCGGCGGTCGTACCTACAGCCTGCGGGCTTCCTCCAACATCCTCCACGACGAAAAGGATCCCCGTCAGTATTCGGCTGAGGCCATTGCTCAAGATGCAGCCATTGGGGCAGCCGCGGGAGCCATTTTGGGGGCGATCACGGGCGGAGTCTCGGTGGGCAATGTCTTAGGAGGCGCCGTGACCGGAGTGGTGGTGGGCAATGTTACCGCTCCCCAGGTGGTGGTGCTGCGCCCCGGCCAATCTTTCAATCTGACCTTGGAAGCTCCGCTGACTTTGTGAGGTGCCGTTTGGAGATTCCTCTGGGAGTGTTGAGGGTCGGCAACTTGTGATTCACTGGGGATCAGACTGCGGATCCCTGTTTTCATGGCTACTGAATCTAAGCCCACTTCCCCCCTCTCCTCCACCGAGCACAGGTTTACGGCTGGAGAGGAGAGCTTTACCTACAGAGCGCTGGCCGGTTGGCAGACCCTTTTCCAGCGGGAAAAGCCGGTGGCCGAGATCTTTCACGTCGCCTATCTAAAGCAAGACTCCGCCTCTCAGCACCGCCCTCTCACTTTTGTGTTCAACGGTGGGCCTGGGGCAGCTTCTGCCTACCTGCACATGGGAGCGCTGGGGCCCAAACGGATTTGCTTCGGGCCCAACGGCAGTTTGCCCCCCTCCCCGGTGCGGCTGGTGGACAATGCCGAAAGTTGGTTGCCCTTTTCCGACCTGGTCTTTGTCGATCCGGTGGGGACGGGGTTCAGCCGCGCCCTGCCCAAGGATTCTCAAGACCCCAAAGATTCCCAGGAGAAATCCGATCCGGCATCCAAGCCCCCTCAGCCGGATGCTAAGGCGGAGGAGCCTCCTAAGGAATCGCCCTTCTGGGATGTGGAGCGGGATTTGCAATCCTTGGGAGAATTCATTCAGGGCTTTCTTTCCCGATATAAACGCTGGCTCTCCCCCATTTTCATTGCCGGCGAGAGTTACGGTGGGTTTCGGGTGGCGCGGCTGGCCAAGGAGCTGCAATCCAAGTTTGGCGTGGGCCTGTCGGGGGCCATTCTCATCTCGCCTGCGATTGAGTTTGGGTTGCTGGAGACCAACGATTACAACCTCAGCACCTGGGCAGCCCTTTTCCCTTCCTATGTGGCCACAGCAGCCCATCATGGACGGTGTGGCTGGGGGGAGGATTTGCAGATCCTGCTGCCCAAAGCAGAACGCTTTGCCCGGCAACGTCTGCTGCCCCTCTTGGCTATGGGAGAGGCGATGCCAGAGGCAGAACGGCAAGCGGTGTATCAGGAGATGGCGGCAGGGATCGGCTTATCTCCAGAGTATGTGGCCCACAAAGGCGGGCGGATCGATATCGCCAGTTTTGCCCGCGAGCTGTTGCGGTCGCAGCGACTGGTGCTGGGGCTCTACGATGCTTCTGTAACCACGGTGGATCCCTTTCCGGATCGGCCTACCTTCGAGGGATCCGATCCCACCTTGGATGGGATCGATCGCCTGTTCACGGCAGCCATCAACAGCCACTTGCGAGAGACCTTGCAGGTGGAAACGGAGTTGACCTATCACCTACTGAACCTGGAGGTGTTCAAGTCCTGGCGGTTCACCCCAAAAGGAGAGTTTAAGCAAGGATTCATCGGGGCAATGGACGAGCTGCGCAGCAGCATGGCCCTCAACCCCCACATGCGGGTGAGCATTCATCATGGCTTTTACGACCTGGTCACGCCCTACTTTGCCTCGAATCACCTGGTGGATTTGATGAAGTTGGATCCGCGGTTGAAGGCCAACCTCACCCTACGTCATTATCGCGGCGGACACATGTTCTACACCTGGGATCCCTCGCGATTGGAGTGGTTTACAGAAATGCGTGAGTTTTACTCGAAAACAGCTTCCAGCTCAGAGTCATAACATACTCGCCGGGCGAGGATTCTGGTTCCTGGTTTTGCAGCAGCACTTATAGTCAATTCAAATGGCAATGAGACACTAGCCGGTGCAATAGCTCCGCTAGAAAGTTCCTCTATAGCGTGCATCCTTGCCCTCTTGAAATTTAGGCCAGGACAGTGGCCCACACCCAAAACGTTGCATGCACAGGGCCATAGGGCTTTTCTCAGCTAGAAATCGCAGGAGCCCCGCACTGTACCCGTAGGGTCAGTGTCGGGAGGAATGCGGAAGTTATGATAGAACCATGACCCAAGTCCTGACTGTAGCTTGCAAGCTCAAGGTGTCCCAGTCGCAAGCCGCCAAATTGGACGCGACAATGGATG
>NZ_JANSIB010000135.1:0-1154 GCF_047461895.1 Synechococcus sp. R55.8
GGCATGACCGGCTACCAGGAGGTGATCACCGATCCCAGCTACCGGGGGCAGATCATTACTTTCACCTGCCCTGAGCTGGGAAATACCGGAGTGAATGAGCTGGACGAAGAATCGGCTCGGCCCCAAGTAGCAGGGGTGATTGCCCGCAATGTGTCTCGCATGGTCAGCTCTTGGCGGGCTACATCCACCCTCCCCGAATACCTGCAACGATATGGGATCCCGGCCATTGCCGGGGTGGATACGCGGGCTTTGGCACGGCGGCTGCGCTCTCAGGGGGTGATGAACGGGGCCCTTTCCACGGAGACTTTGGATCCCCAGGTTTTGTTGGAGCGGGTGCGCCAGGCTCCTTCCATGCAGGGGTTGAGCTTGGTGGCGGAAGTTACTACTCCCCAACCCTACGAGTGGCTGGAGCCTACGCCCGCCGATTGGGACTATGGCCGCAGCCAAGGGATCCCGATCCCGGAGCCGCCCCTGCGGGTGGTGGCCTTGGATTTCGGCGTTAAGCGCAACATTCTGCGCCGCCTTACCCGCTATGGCTGTCGGGTGATGGTGTTGCCGGCCAATGCCAGCCCGGAGCAGATTTTGAGTTACAACCCCGATGGGATCTTCCTCTCCAATGGGCCAGGGGATCCCGCCGCTGAGACGACTGCCATCCGCACCACCCAAGCGCTGCTGCAAACCGGGAAGCCCCTATTTGGGATCTGCCTGGGCCATCAGATCCTCAGCTTGGCCCTAGGGGGATCCACCTACAAGCTCAAGTTTGGCCACCGCGGCCTCAACCACCCTTGCGGGTTGGAGAAGCAAGTGGAGATCACCAGCCAGAACCACGGATTTGCGGTGGATGCCGCTTCGATCCCCGCCGATGAGGTCACGATCAGCTACCTCAACTTGAATGACCACACCGTAGCCGGGATCCGCCACCGTCACCTGCCCCTGTTTTCTGTGCAGTATCACCCGGAGGCCAGCCCCGGCCCCCACGACGCCGATCACCTCTTCCGCGAGTTCGTGGAGCTGATGCTGCAGCACCGCTCCCGTTAGCCTCACCCCCGGCTTTTTTCCCTCAGGGCCAGGGCGGCGCGGGCTTCTTCCCGGTCGTCGAAGTGAATCTTCTCGGTGCCCAGGATCTGGTAGTCCTCATGGCCTTTGCCGGCAAT